>JAVJQK010000021.1 GCA_040218145.1 Sandaracinaceae bacterium
TCGTCTCTCGGGCGGGACGACCCGTCTCTCGGCCCGTGTCTCCTCGAAAATGCTGAAGCATTTCCTCGTCGCCCCGAACCGAGAACCGGGCCGTCGCGCTCCGAGATCCTTCGGGCTCGGTACTTCAACGGCCTGCTAGTCGTCGTAGAAGATCGGGGACCGCGCCTGGAGGAAGGCGTTGATGGCCTCCTCGTCCTCGGGGAGCAGCTGCTTGAACTGCACGCCCATGCCGGGGCGGATCTCCGGGTTGTCGTCGCGGAGCTGGCGCATCCAGCGGACCTCTCCGGTCGTCTTGACGATGTGGCCGGTGGGCAGCGTGAACTCGATGTCCATCGTGGTGCCCACGGGCTGCAGGTCGTAGGTCGCGACGAACACGCCGCCGTCGCTCAGGTCCTCGGAGAAGCCCTGGTAGAAGTTGCTGTCGGACGTGAAGCTGATCTCCGTCTCGACCTCGGCGCGCGGGGAGGAGCGCCGATCGGCCCAGCTGTCGGGCGGCAGGCCGCTCGTCCGCTCGGGCATGGGCTCCGGCAGGGGCGGCGGCGCGTCGATCCCGTGGTCGCGGGCGACCGGGTAGAGGATGCGCTGCGCGTTGGCGAGCGTCTCCAGGCACTGCTGTCCGCGGCCCTCGAGCGTGCCGTGGATGGCGCGTCCGATGGCGAGCGTGTGAGCCAGCGCGTGGTGCGTGGCGCCCACCGCCGTGTCGAAGCCCTCGGGCGAGTGGTCGATGGAGAGCGCGCGCGCGACGCGGCCGAGCCGCTCCACCGCCCGGGCCATCGCGCCGTCTTGCGCCACCTCCTCGCGCAGGACCGCCACCGCGGTCTCGACCAGCTCACCGGCGCGGCGCGCCTGGCGAACTTCTTCTGTCTCGGACTGGATGACTGCTGCGGTCGCTCCCATGAGGCCTCCTGTACGTGGGCATCAACGGACGACGACTGGCCCGGCTTTAGGGGGCGCCTCAATCTCCGTAGTGAAAGGCGGGCCGCTCCTCGAGGTAGTGCGCGATGGCGCGCTCGTCTTCACCGCTCAGGCGGTCGAAGCGGATGCCCATGCCGGCCGGGAGCTCGTGCGGGCGGTAACGAGGGACGCGCACCCACGCGACCTCGGCCCGCGCGCTGACGCGGTACCCATCGGGGAGCACGAACGAGAGCCGCAGCTCGGTGCCCACCTGGAGCGGATCGTCGGTGGCGACGAACAGCCCGCCCCGAGAGAGATCGTCGGTGGTGCCGGTGTAGAAGCGGTTGTCCCCCTCGAGGCCGATCGGCACCTCGAGCTCCATCCGGCTCGCGTCTCGCTGCTCGGGCTCGCCCTCGGGCGGCGCGCTCGGCTTGACGCGGCTCGAGGTGAGCAGGAACGGCGCCGTGCCCTCGCGCTGCGTCTCGAGCCCCAGGGACCGCGCGAGCACCGCCCGCGCGGGGTGGAGCTGCGCCATCGCGCGGCTGAGCGCCTGCGCCGCGAGCGGCCGGGTCTGCGCGGCCTGACCGTCGAGGAGCGCGCGCACCGAGCGCATCGCGTCGTCGAGCACGCCGTGCAGGGCGCGCGCGTCCGCCAGCTCCGCCGCGAAGAGCGTCCCGACGATCGGCGTCAGCGAGCTCGAGAGGGGATCGTCCTCCAGCTGCTCCACGAGCGCGGCGAGCAGCGCGCGGGCTTCGCGAGCGGCCTCCTTGCCGGAGCGCTCGAGGTCTCGCGGGCTCATGCTCCGGCAGTTCCTCGTCGCGCCCCACCACGGCTGGGACCCGTCGCGCTCGGCCGTGCGCGGTCCGAGGTTCTGGGATGCGCGCTGATCACTCGTCGTAGAACATGGGCGGGCGCTTGCGGATGAACCGCAAGATCAGCTCGCGTGACTCTTTGGGCAGGCCGTCGAAGGCCACGCCCATGCCCGGCTCGCTGTCGGAGCTCATGTCCATCGGGTCCCGCACGAAGCGCACGTGCCCGTCGACCTCGGTCGAGAGGTTTCCGGGCAGCGTCACGAAGAGGCGGACCGGGCTGCCCTTGGGGAGGATGTTGTAGGTGGCGATGAAGACGCCGCCCTGGCTGATCTCGCCGCTGAAGCCGACGTAGAAGTTCGACTCGGTGGTCGCGCCGAGGTTCGCCTCGACCTGCTCACGCTCGGCCGCGCCTCGGTAGGGGCCCTCGTCGGGCACCGTCCTGTCGGCCGCCGTCCGGTCGGCAGCGTCGGGAGCGGGCGCGGCGGGGGGAGGCTTGACGCTGCCAGGCTTCGCCTCCGACGGGGCCTTCGGCGCCTTGGGCACGCTGAGCGGCATCGGCGCCTCCGACTGAGAGGTCTTGGGCGGGGGATGACGCGTCGGCTGGGTGGTCAGCGGGAACAGGACGCTCATCGCCTTCGCGAGCGTCTCGGTCGCGGTCTGGATGCCGGCGTGCTCCTCACGCACGTCCTGCAGCAACGCCATCGTCTGGCTCAGGGATCCGAGCGCGTTCTTCACGCAGCTCTTGCCGTCCGGCTCCGAGCTCGCGCGCTCCGCCTCGAAGAGCGCGCCGACCGCCTGCGCGATGTTCTGCGCCACGGCGAGCACGTCCGACGGGATGTTCGGATCTTCCTGTAGCGCGGCGAGCGCCTTGCCGAGGCTCTCGCGTGCTTCCTTCGCCTTCGCTGCGCCCGAGTAGCTCATGAATGAATCGATCCTCTCCAGTTGCCTTGGACCACGCGCGGACGGGCCGCGCGAGGCGGCATCATAAGTCCTTCGTGAAGACCACACGAGACCGGCGTGGGCCGGCGTAGTGGGCGACCTCTTCCACCGAGAAACCGAGCGCCTCGTGGAAGCGGATCGAGCCGTCGTTGCCCACCGTCGTGATCGCCTTGATGCGCGCCGCGCTCGACGCCTTCGCGCGCTCGATGAAGCGCTCGTACAGCTTCTTGCCCACCCCGCGTCGGCGGTGCTCGGGGTGGATGCCCACCAGGTGCACGTACGCCACGGGCGGCTGCTGCGGCGTCACGAAGCCGAGGAGGAAGCCGATGACCTCGCCTTCTTCCTCCGCGATCAAGGCTTGCTCGCCGAGCTCGTGAAAGAAGACCGGGTGGGCGCGCTCGCTGGAGGGTCCCCCCCACCAGCGGTCGAGCACCGACACGATGTAGTCGAAGTCGCTCTTTTCGATACCGCGGATGTGCATGGTCCCGCTCGCGGGGCCGGACCATAGCATCACAGCGCCCTCTTGCGTCGAGTGTCGCTGAACAGGGACGCTCAGGGGCGCGGATCCCGGCCCAGCACCACGTTGTCGATGAGGCGCGTCTCGCCCAGGTGCGCGGCCCCGGCGAGCAGGGCGCGCTCGGGGAGGTGGGCGTCGTCGGCGGCGGGCGCGAGGGTGTCGGGATCGGCGAGCGCGACGTAGTCGACCCGATCGAAGCGCGCGGCGACGCCGTCCCGCGCGAGCGGCAGCAGGACCTCCGGGTCGCGCTCACCGGCGGCGAAGGCGTCCCAGGCCGCGCGCAGGCCCTCCACGAGCGCGAGGGCCCGCTGGCGCTCGTCGGTGCTCAGGTAGCGGTTTCGCGAGCTCAGCGCGAGGCCGTCGGCTTCACGCACGATGGGCGCGCCGACCACCTCGATCGGCATGTCCAGGTCGAGCGCCATCCGGGCGAGCGTGCGCCACTGCTGGTAGTCCTTGCGTCCGAAGACCGCGGTGCACGGCCCGGCGAGCATGAAGAGCTTGGTGACCACGGTGGTCACGCCCCGGAAATGCCCCGCGCGGAACCGGCCCTCGAGCGGCTGCGTCACGCCCTCGACCTCGACGTGGGTCGAGAACCCGGGCGGGTACATGGACTCCATCGTGGGCGCGAAGACGGTCTGGACGCCGGCGCTCCGGCAGCGCGCGACGTCGTCCTCGAGCGTGCGCGGGTAGCGGTCGAAGTCGTCGGTAGGCGCGAACTGCAGCGGGTTGACGAAGATGGTCACGGCCACGTGGTCACAGCCGCGGCGCCGCGCTTCTTCGACGAGGCTCAGGTGACCCGCGTGCAGCGCCCCCATCGTCGGGACCAGCCCGACGCGTGCCCCCGCGGCGCGCGCCTCGTCGCAGCGCGCGCGGAAGGCGTCCTTGTCGTGAACGACCTGCGGGCCACCGTCGGACACTGCACCTTCAGACACTGCACCTTCAGACACTGCACCCTCGGACACTGCACCCTCCGACACGGGCGCTACTCGGCGGGTCCGTAGACCGGTCGAAGCTGCACGACGTTGTCGGCGCCGCCCGCGCTGGCGCTCGCCGACTCGGCCGCGCGCTCCGTCTTCTTCAGGCCGAAGCTGTGGTCCACGCCCGGGAAGGCGCCGCCGCGCACCTCGTCCGCGTAGCGTCGCGCCGCGCCCACGCCCTCGTCGAACATCTCGGCGTAGCGCTTGACGAACTTCGGCTTGAGGTCGGGGGTCAGGCCGAGCAGGTCGTAGCAGACCAGCACCTGGCCGTCGCAGTCCACGCCCGCGCCGATCCCGATGGTGGGGATCTCCAGCTCCGCCGTGATGCGCGCGGCGAGCGGCGCCGGGATGCCCTCGAGCACGAGCGCGAAGGCGCCCGCCTCCTGGACCGCGCGCGCGTCCTCGAGGATGCGCTCGGCCTGCTCTTCGGTCTTGCCCTGCACGCGGAAGCCGCCCATCGCGTGCACGCTCTGCGGCGTGAGCCCGACGTGGGCCATGACGGGGATGCCCGCGTCGACGATGCGCCGGATGGTGGGCGCGACCGAGACCCCGCCCTCGAGCTTGACCGCGTGCGCGCCGCCCTCGCTGAGGAAGCGCCCCGCGTTGCGCAGCGCCTCGGTGGCGTCGATCTGGTAGCTCATGAAGGGCATGTCGCCGACGATGAGGCACGTCTGGCAGCCCCGGGCGACCGCGCGGCAGTGGTAGATGATCTCGTCCACCGTCACCGGCAGGGTCGAGTCCTGGCCCTGGACCACCATGCCCAGCGAGTCGCCCACGAGGAGGAGGTCGATGTCGGCCTCCTCGAACATGCGCGCGAACGTCGCGTCGTAGGCGGTCAACATCGTGATGCGCTCGCCGCGCTCCTTCATGCGACGGAGCTTCGGGACGGTGACGCGGGCGGTGCGCTTCGAGCCGCTCGGGGGTGTGCCCCCGTGACGATGGTCGGTCATGTCTGCTGCGCCTCTTCAGGTCGCGGCCGGGTCCACTCCCGGTCCACGCCCGTCCAGACGCCCGCGGTATAGCATCCGATCCGCCTCCGTGAAACCCGCGGGACACCTCGGAGAAACGCGCCGTTTGGATCGCGGTCGCTTCGACACCAGGACGGCGCATGGGGATCACGCTCCACCGCGCCGGCGCCGACTGGTTCCTGCGCCTCGACGGCGAGGCTCGGGGACCGTTCGCGCCGCGCAAGGTGCTGCGGCTCGCGCGCGTGGCGCCGGATCGCGGTCTCGGAGACGCGCCGGTGGTGTCGCTGCCGCCCGACGCGGTCCAGGTGCCCCTCTCCGACGCGCCGCTCGGCGCCACCCGGTACGAGCTGCACGGAGCTCCCGAGTCCATCCCCGTCGACTGGACCGATCTCCCGCCCGACGCGCGCCGGGAGGCCTGCCGGATCGCGGGCTTCGATCCCGACGACCCGGGGCTCCCGACCGGGCGCCTCGAGCGCGCCTGGAACCTTCACCCCGCGGGCAGCCCGGTGGTGGCGACCTTCGTCGTGCAGGGCCACGGCTTCGTCGTCATCGACGAGCCCTGAAGCGCCTCAGGGCGCCTCGCGCCTCAGATCGACGACGATCGTGTCCGCGAAGCGGTCGTGGATCGTCTGACGGTCGCTCCCGAAGATCATCAGCGCGTCGACCACGAAGAAGAGGGTGCCGAGCAGCGGGATGCTCTCCACGAGGCCGGGGAAGAACATGCGCAGGAAGAACACGCGGCCGAGGCCCACGCGCTCGCCGGAGGCGCGCACGATGCGCAGGCCCAGCATGCGCTTGCCCACGCTCTGGCCGTAGCGATGCAGCCAGAACAGGTTGAGCGCGAACAGGAACACCGTCACGAGCAGATAGGCGCCGACGCCGGCGTGAATCGCGGTGGGGGCGCCGAGGAGCAGCCCGCCGCCCACGAAGAGCACGTGCGGTGCCACCACGAGCGAGACGTCGATGGTGCGGGCGGCGAGCCGCATGCCCGGATCGGCCAGGGGCGAGGCGGCGTCGCGCGGGGCGTCGGCGGCGCGGGTCACGGGCTCACCGCCGTCCCGATCCGATCCCAGCGCACCCCCTCGTCGGAGGACCAGTAGATCCACGTGACGCGGCCCTTGAAGCGCGCGTGGGGGATGGGGCCGACGTGCGGGTTGCGGCTGTCGTTGCTGCGGTTTCGGTGATCGCCGAGCACGAACGCGTGTCCTTCGGGCACGCGCAGCGGCGGCATCGAGTCGGGCATCTGGTAGCTCGCGGTGGAGGTGAGCCAGGCGCGGTCGCCGACGCGCTCTTCGTGGACCACGCACTCCTCGTTCGGATCGTGGGGGCAGGGGCGCGGCCCGCTGCGGACGAGGGGCGCGCCGTCGACGTAGACCTGGTCGTCGCGGATCTCCACGGTCTGGCCTCCGAGCGCCACCACGCGCTTGATGATGTCGATGTTGTCGGCGGGGCTGCGGATCACGGCCAGGTCGCCCACCTCGGGCGCGGCCCAGCCGGTCATGGCCTCGTCGGCGAACGGCAGAAAGACGCCGTACGCGGCCTTGTCGACCACGACCCGATCCCCGTGCAGCAAGGTCGGCTCGATGGAGGGGCCGTCCACCTCGAACGCCTCGTAGGCGAAGACCCGGATCATCAGGGCGCTGGCCGTGGGCGCGGCGAAGAACGGCACCACCAGCGCCACGATCAAGCCCCAGCGCGTGGGCATCGCGCCGCGGGAGGCGGCGCTCGTTTTCCGTTCTTCCTCGGCGCCTTCGCGCTCGGCGCCATCGCGCTCGGTCATGCCGGTGGACTACCACGACGGCGCACCGAGCGCGCAACCTTCGTTCTCCACGCTCGCCGTGCCATCCTCGGGCGCGTGTCGCCGCTCGAGCAGATCGAGATCCGGGTCGGGGCGGAGCGCTTCGCCGCGCTGGCCACCGGCGAGGGCCCGCTGGTCCTCTTGCTGCACGGCTTCCCCGACGTGCCTCGATCGTGGGCGCCCGTGATGGAGCAGCTCGCGGGGTCGCACCGCTGCGTGGCGCCGTGGACCCGCGGCTACGCGCCCTCCACGCTCGACGGCCCCTTCGACGCCGACCGGCTCGCGGCCGACGCCATCGGCTTCGCCGACGCGCTCTCGCCGGACGCGCCCGTGCTCCTCGTCGGCCACGACTGGGGCGCGGCCACGGCCTACGTCGCGTGCATGCGCGCCCCGGAGCGCTTCGCCGGCTGCGTGGCGATCAGCGTGCCGCACCCGCTCGCGTTCTTCGCCTACATGGCGCGCCACCCGGGGCAGCTGCGGCGGAGCGCCTACATGGGCTTCTTCCAGCTTCCCGTCCTCCCCGAGCGCGCGATCCGCCGCGGCGACCTCGTGGAGCGGCTCTGGAGGGCGTGGTCCCCCCGGCTCACGCCGCCGCAGGGACACCTCGCAGAGGTCGTCGAGACCGTCCGACGAAGCCTGCCCGGACCGCTCGCCTACTACCGCGCCATGGCGCGCCCGCCGCGCGAGGCGCTGGCGCGGGTGGTGGACGCGCGCGGCGAGCGGATCTCGGTGCCCACGGCGTACCTTCACGGGGCCGACGACCGCTGCGTCCGGCCCGGGGCGGCGCGCGGACAGGAGCGCTACTTCCAGGAGCCGCTCTCGAGCGAGGTCGTCGAGGGCGCGGGCCACTTCCTGCCGCTCGAGCGCCCCGACGCCGTGGCGCGCGCGGTGCGGCGCCTTCAGCGCGCCTGACGCCCGCGGCGCAGCCAGAGCACGATCACCCCTCCGAAGAAGGCGAGGTAGGCGATGGCCCAGCGCGGCACGACCATCGCCCGGGCCAGCTCGATCTGCTCCAGCCCCACCGCGTCGGCGCGCGTCGCCATCTCGTTCAGCCCCGTCCAGGTGAGCGGCACGCTCAGGGCCAGGAACCCGAGCGTGAAGCCGAGGGCGAAGCGGAAGAAGCTCGTCAGCCCGTCGCCGTCCTTCTCCAGCACGGCGCCGGCCGAGAGGATGACCGAGAGCGCGACGAACCCGAGCGCGCCGCCCCAGCTCATCAGCCACGGGCCGGCGGCGATCGCGACAGCGGCCCCGAGGCCGATGCCGAAACCCCACGCGAGCGGGACGAGGGTGGCGCGTCTCACCCTTCGAGCTCGGCCAGCTGCGCTTCGATCTCGCCCTTCACCGCCTCGTCGTCTTCGGCGAGCGCGAGCGCGCGCGTGAGCATGCGCCGGGCCTCCTCGTCGAGGCCGAGCTCCCGCACGAGGCGCGCGGTCTCGCGGTGGTAGAGCAGGTGGTTCGCCTTGTCGCCGCCCGAGGAGAGCCCGCGCCACAGATCGGCGGCCTTCTCGAGCCGACCTTGCGCCTCGAAGATCTCCGCGCGCGCGACCGCGGTGGCGGGCGGGTAGTCGATGGACTGGTCGGCGCGACGGCGGCTGACGAAGAAGGAGATGACCTGGTCGAGGTACACGCCCGCCTCGTCGTCCCGCCCCGCGTCGTGCAGGGCGAGGCCCAGCGCCTCGAGGAAGGTCCAGTCGGGCCGGTCGTCGTCGAGGAGCGGCAGCGCCGCCTCGAGCACCTCGACCGCCTCGGACGGCGCGCCCGTCTCGCGCAGGTAGCGCCCCATCAGCAGGAAGGGCCGCGGGTCGTCCGGGAAGGCCTCCATCGCCGCCCCGTACTCCTCCATCGCGCCCTCCTCGTCGTCGGCGCGATCGCGCAGCAACGCGAGGTTGGCGTGGGCCGCCAGCCGCGACTCCCCTCCCTCTTCGTCCTCGAGCTGGTCGATGAACGAACGGAAGGCCTCCTCCGCGCTCTCCCACTGCTCGTTCAGCATCCGGGCGCGCCCGACCTCGAGCCACAGGTAGAGGGGCTCCTCCTCCGCCGCGAGGATCGCCTCGAGCTGATCGCGCCCCGACTCCACGTCGCCGTCGTGCAGGGTGAGCAAGGCCTGACGCATCGGCTCGCCGTACTCCTCGTACTCGTCGAGCTGCTCGTCCTCCCAGGTGCCCGCGAGGATGGCCCAGCGATCCTCGTCGCTCAGCTCCTCGGGCGCCTCGGCCTGGCGGACCGCGTCCTCCTTCTCCAGGGTCTCGAGCCGCCGCCGGGCGCGCTTGACGACCTCGTCGCTCGAGCCGAGCTCCATCGCGTGACGCAGCTCCTCCTCCGCGAGGTCCAGGTCGCCCACCTCGACGAGCCGCTCCGCCTCCTCGATGTGCAGCTCGGCCATCCGGTCGAGGCAGACCGCCATGCGCTCTTCGCAGTGCGCGATCTCGTCGGGCGTCGCGCCCTTCTTGCGATCGAGCGCGCGCTCGAAGGACGCGCGCGCGGTCTGGAAGTCGCCCGCGTCGAACGCGGAGTCGCCCTCGGCGCGCTCGTCCTGGAAGGAGCTGCCGCCGAACATCTTCTTGAAGAAGCCCATGTGAGTCAGGCCCGTTTCTTCTTGTTGAGCCGCTGGGTCGCGGCGGTGCGCAGCGAGGCGGGGATGCCCTTGCTGCGAGAGAGCGACTTCAGGTCGTTGGCGCGGAGATGGGAGAGGAACTTCATGGAGACGCCCATCGGCGTCTTCGGGTTGAAGACGAGGTTGCGCTTCACCTCGTAGTTGCCGAGCCAGTCACGGCGGTTGCCGATGTAGCGCAGCACGTCCTCGGAGATCTGCTTGCTGATGGCGATGCGCGCGGCCTCGCCGTCGGTCATCGCGGGGGAGCTGATCGCGGCCATGCACACGGTCTTGTTGGAGTCTCGCACGAGCAGGCTGCGCGCGGCCGCGTTGCCCACCAGCGTCATGCGGATCTTCTTCGGGATGGGCCAGTTCTTGATCTTCTGCGCCAGCGGCAGGTGGGTGTCCTTGACCTCCTCGGTGCCGTCGACCTTGTCCCTCGAGACCGCGTCGTCGTCCGCGTCCAGCTCGACCGCCTCCTTGAAGTCGATGTCGTCGGGGAGCGGCTCGTCGAGCGGCTCGTCGATGATGAGCTGGCCCTGGATGGCCTGGACGTGGGCCTCGAAGGTGGCGACGCCGGTCAGCTCCACCCCGTTGCGCGCGCACAGCTCGACCAGCCGGTCGACGGTGCTCATGCGCGTGTTCTTGTTGAGGTAGAGCGCCTCGATGATCTTCGGGTTCTCCAGCAGGCGCACCTGATCGGTCGCGATGCGCTCGCAGGTCAGCTCGTCCGCCCAGCGGGCCACTCTGGCTACCGTCTCGGGAGGGGTGGTGCGGTTGGCGACGAGCTCCTGGAGGATCGCCACCTTCCCGCGGACGTGCTCGACGAGGCCGTCCAGGATCAGCGGGTGCAGCTCCGCCCCCGCCGCGGCGGCCAGCACCCCCTCGGGGACCCCCGAGAGCGTCTCGGAGGCCGCGTCCGCGACCTGCTCGTTCGGATCCGCCGCGAGCTGGACCAGGAGCGTGACCAGATCGCCGCCCTTGACCGGGACGAGGCCCTTGGCGGCCATGGTCTTCGCGGCGACCGGCGCGTCGGGGTCGCCGAAGCGCGCGACCTTCTCCGGGAGCTCATCCTTCGGCAGCGGCAGGGACATGCCGGTCCTGGCTACTGATTCGGCGCGCCGCCGTCAATGCTGGTCACCTGGACATGGCGTGTGGGAAGGGGTAGGTCAGACTGTCGCAGAGGGCCGGCGCCGCGTGCTCCGGCCACCCGCTTCGGCCTCGCTTTGGACCGTTGCTTTGGATGGGGGGCGCGAACGGGGCGCGTCCCGAGAGGATGGACCCTTCGATGACTTCGCTTCGGCTGCCCGCGCGCGCGGGAATGCTCGCTCTGACCACGCTCTGGCTGCTGGCCGCCTGTGACGGCGGGGGGGACGGAGACGGAGGCGTCGACGGGGGCGCGATGGACACCGGCGTCATCGACGCCTTCGTGCCGCGGCGGGATGGGGACCTGCCGCGCTGCGAGCGCGACGAGGAGTGCGACGACGGCGTGGCCTGCACGCGCGACTCCTGCGGGATGAACGGCCTCTGCCGCAACCAGGTCGACATCGCGAGCTGCGACGACGGCATCTTCTGCAACGGCGTCGAGCAGTGCGACACGGAGCTCGGCTGCGTGCCCGGCCGCCGTCAGACCTGCAACGACGACGACGTCTGCACGATCGATCGCTGCAGCGAGGAGGAGAAGCTCTGCGAGCACTTCCCGCGCGATCTCGACGAGGACGGCGACCCCGACTGGTTCTGCTCGGGCGGCGGCGACTGCGACGACACCAACTCGCTCGTCAGCTCGCTGATCAACGAGGTCTGCGACGACGGCATCGACAACGACTGCGACGAGATGGTCGACGAGTCCGAGTGCGGCCGCCCCCGCTACGACGAGTGCTCCGACCCCCTCGACGTCTCGGCCGGCGGCTTCTTCGAGCTCAACACCGACGGCGCCTCGCCCGACTACACCCTGGGCTGTCGGAGCACGACGCGCGATCTCGTCGCGACCTTCACGCTCGCCGAGGCGCGCAGCGTGACGATCGAGGCGGAGGGTGACTTCTTCACCGTGGCGGCCTCGCTGCGCACCACGTGCGAGGACCGCACGACGGAGATCGCCTGCGAGAGCGGCTTCCCGGGCCTCATCCGGCGTCGCTCGCTCGACGCGGGCACCTACTTCATCGTGGTCGCGGCCAGCTCGACCGGGACCATCGGCCTCGACGTCGAGTTCGGCCCGCCGATCCCGCCGTCGCCCAACCAGACCTGCGCCACGGCCATCGACGTCAGCGCGGGCGGCCGCTTCAACGGCAGCTTCGTCGAGGTGAGCGATGACGTGATGATGACGGGCTGCGGCTTCACCGGCTCGCCCGACCTCGTCTACACGTTCACGACCACGGCCGAGCAGGACGTCACCATCAGCGCGCAGGCGACCACGGGGGAGAGCGTCTCGTACGCCGTGCGCAGCGCCTGCGACATGGCCTCCACGCAGGTCCGCTGTGACTACGGCAACCCCGCGGCGGGCGTGCTGCACCAGCTCCCCGCCGGGACCTACTTCATCATCGTGGAGGGCCCGACCTTCCGGGCCGTCGACTTCACGCTCGACGTGGCGTACGGACCGCCCACCCCGCCCGCCCCGGGCGACACGTGCACCAACGCCATCGCCCTCGTCGAGGGCGTGGCGGTCATGGACACCTTCCTCGACAAGCAGAACGACGTCGACGTCTCTTGCGGTTTCCGGAACCGCGACGCGGTCTACACGTTCGAGCTGACCGAGACGCGCGACGTGCTCGTCGAGCTCGACGCGGGCTCGTTCGCCAACGCCTCGATCCGCACGAGCTGCGACGACGCGATGACGGAGCTGCGGTGCACGAGCGGCAACCCGCTCCGGCAGCGCATCCGCAATCTCGGGGCTGGCACCTACTACGTCATCGCGGAGTCCTCACGCGCCGGCACCTTCGAGCTCACCTACTCGAGCTCGGCCCCCACCATCCCGACCGCGGTGTCCGGCAATGACAACTGCGCGTCCGCGCACGTGATCCCCGCGACCGGTGGGCTCTTCAGCGGCAGCACCGCGACCCTCCTGCCCGACCTCGGCGCGCGCTGCGGTTCCGGCGCCACCTCCAACGACGCGGCCTTCGTGCTCACCTTGACCAGCCGCAGCCGGGTGGTCGCGTCGACCGACGGCTCCTCGTTCGACACGGTGCTCCACCTGCACGGCGCCACCTGCACCGACCGCGGCGAGCTCTTCTGCGACGACGACGGCGGCGAGGGGGCGACGAGCCTCATCGACCAGACGCTCGACCCCGGCACCTACCACATCGTGGTGGACGGCTTCAGCTCGGGCTCGGCGGGGAACTACCTCCTCGAGGTCATGGTCACCGCCCCTTGAAGAGCTGAACCATGCGCGTCCTGCCCCTCGTCGCCTCGCTCTCGGTCCTCACGTTGGGCGGCTCGATCGCCGCGTGCACCATCGAGACCGTGCCTCCTCCTCCGGACGCAGGCGAGGGACTCGACGCGGGGGCGGGCGATGGCGGCGGCTCCGTCGACGCCTTCATGTTCCCTCCTCCCACCGAGGACACCTGCACCGAGGCGTCGCGCGACGCCACGCTCGGGGAGCGCTGCGCGGCGGCGGCGGAGTGCGACGACGGCTGCTTCTGCAACGGCGTCGAGGCGTGCGAGGGCGGCGTCTGTGTCGCGGGCGAGGACCCCTGCCCGGACGAGATCGAGTGCACGGCCGACGTCTGTCTCGAGGAGACGAACCGCTGCTTCCACGACCCGCAGCCGGAGCTGTGCAGCGACGGCGACGCGTGCAACGGGGCCGAGATCTGCGACCTGTTCTTCGGCTGCACGGCCGCGGCGCCGCTCTACTGCAACGACGAGAGCAGCTGCACCGTCGACTCCTGCGACCCGGCGTCGGGCTGCGTCTTCAGCCCCCGGGACCTGGACGGCGACGGCTTCACGGACGGGCGCTGCGGCGGTGACGACTGCGACGACGATCCGCGCTTCGGCAGGGACATCTACCCGGGCGCGCCCGAGGACTGCGAGAACCGTCGCGACGACGACTGCGACGGCTCGCGGGACTACAACGACGAAGACTGCGTCCCCACGAACGACACCTGCGACGCGCCGACGCTCATCGCCGGTCCGGGGACCTACAGCGGCGCGACCCGCGGGCTGCGCGCCGACTACACCCTGGGGTGCCGCACGAGCATGGGCGCCGACGCGGTCTTCCGGCTCACCCTGACCGAGGCGCAGAACGCGACGATCACCGTCGCCGGCGGCGGCGCGGGGGCGGGCGTCACGCTCCGACGCTGGGCCGACTGCGCCACGGGCCCCGAGATCCGCTGCAACGCGGGCTCGCCCCCGATGGTGATCGCGCGGGAGCTCCCCGCGGGCGACTACGCGATCCTCGTGCAGTCCTCGAGCCCGGGCGCCTTCGATCTCAACGTGCGCTTCGAGCCGCCCTCGCCGGATCCGCCCGGCGACACCTGCACCAGCGCCATCGACGTGACGAGCGCGCCGGGGTCGGCGGTCACCGCGGACATGCTGCAAGATACATTGCCGAGCTGCACCAGCTCGTTCGGGAGCTACGTCGACGCCTTCTACTACTTCGACCTCGCGGCGACGCAGGACGTCACGGTGACGACCGAGGACGGAGCCTTCCACCACGCGTCGCTCTCGACGACGTGCGGGGATCTGGCGAGTGAGCTGCGCTGCTGGAGCGGAAGCGGGACGCACATGGAGACGTGGCGCAGCCTCGCGCCGGGTCGCTACTACATCGCGATCGGCTCGCAGACGCGCAGCCCCAGCATCGACGCGCGGGTGGAGATCCGGCCGCCGACCCCCATCCCCCCGAACGACCGCTGCGCGGGCGCGATCGTGCTCAGCGACGGGACGAGCCGACGCGACACGACGGTCGGCTTCGCGGACGACGAGCGGGGCGGGAGCTGCGCGGGCTTCGGGCAGCCCGACGCGTACTACACCTTCACGCTGGCCACGCGGCAGCGGATCATCGCGAGCGTGACCGACGGGGACGGGGGCAGCACGCGCTACTACCTGACCCTCAAGGACGGCTGCGCGGGCGCCGAGGTGCAGTGCACGACGGCCAGCACGTTCCCCGCGCCGTCGAGCGGCACCATCGCGCGAAACCTCGACGCAGGGACCTATGTGCTGATGGTCGAGACGGACGCGAGCGACACGAGCGACTACTTCATCGACTTCTCGGTTCGGCCGCCCATCTGAACCGCGCTTGCGGCGGAGGGGCGCGCCTGCCAGCCTGCCGCGTCGCGATGCGTTGGCTGTACCTCTTCGTCGTTCTCGCGGTCGCTCTCGCGGTGGCCGCCCCGGCGTCCGCGCAGCATCGGCTCCCCCCCGGCACCGACGGCTGGCGCGCCGCGGGCTACGACGGCGTACGTGGGATCACCATCGGTCCCATCGAGAGCTCGCTCTACCCGGGCCGCGGCTACGGCACGGCGCACACCGCCGCGCTGCTGGACTTCCTGGCGCGACGCGGCGCGAACTGGGTCTCGATCACGCCCTTCGGTCGGATCTGGAGCCTCGAGAGCACCGACATCGCGATGGACTTCGAGGCGCCCTACGCCGACAACCGCGATGCGGTGCGCGAGGTGATCCGTCAGGCGCACGCGCGAGGGCTTCGGGTCCTGGTGATCCCCCATCTCTGGGTCGAGACGAGCGGCTGGCGCGGGGAGATCGATCCCGGCAGCCCCGAGGGCTGGGCCGAGTACCAACAGAGCTACCGGCGCTTCGTCACCGCCTGGGCCACGGACGCGGCCGCCGCCGGCGCGGACGCCTTCAGCATCGGCGTCGAGTGCAAGAGCTGGTCGGGGCGGTTCGGCGGCTACTGGACGGATCTGATCGCGGAGGTCCGCGGGATCTTCCCGGGCTTGCTGACCTACAGCGCGAACTGGGACGAAGCGGAGGACGTGCTCTTCTGGGACCAGCTCGACCTGATCGGCATCAACGCTTTCTATCCCCTCGCCGACCACGACGGCGCCGCCTTCGCCGAGTATGTCGAGGGCGCGATGCGGGCGCGGGACTCGGTGGCGGATCTGGCCGGGGTGCTCGACATGCCCGTGCTCTTCGTCGAGGTCGGCTACACCACCCGCGCCGACGCGGCGGTGCAGCCGTGGCTCTGGCCCGATGACATGGAGGAGGTCGTCATCGACGAGCGCGAGCAGGCGAGGGCGCTGCTGGCGTCCTTCCGCGCGTTCCTCCCCGAGCCCTGGTTCGTGGGCTTCTTCGTCTGGCGCTACTACGCCGACCTCGACGACGTGAGCCAGGAGGCCATCTGGGGCTTCAGCCCGCACGCCAAGCGCGCCGAGGCGCTGCTGGACCGGGTCTTCGCGTCGCCGTGGGGGGTCGACCCCGATCCCCCGATCGCGCGCGATGGGAGCTGGGCGAGCGTGATCGCCGAGACCGAGATCTTGCTCCGCTCGACCGTGCTGCCGAGGTAGTAGCCGAAAAGTTGCCCCACCCGCCCGCGGCACGGTAGCGGGTTGATATGGCGAAGCGCGATCCTGGTGGCAAGATCGTTCGGCCGTTCGCGTTCTTCCGCGCCGGCAACTCGGCGCACGCGAACCCGAACCAGCGGCCGATCCTCGTCCTCGAGGATGTCTACAAGTACTTCCGTCCCGACGTGCCCACGCTGCGGGGCGTGAACCTGACGGTCGAGCGGGGAGAGTTCCTCTTCGTCACCGGCCCGAGCGGCGCGGGAAAGAGCACGCTGCTGCAGCTCATCTATCGGGCGCAGACGGTGGACGAGGGGCGGCTGCTGTTCTGCGGCCGGGACATCGCGCGGCTCACGTCGTCGTCGGTCCCCTACCTCCGGCGCAACCTCGGGATCGTCTTCCAGGACTTCAAGATCATCCCGCACTGGACGGTCTTCGAGAACGTCGCGGTGGCGCTCGAGATCCTGTCGATGCCGAAGCGCCTGGTCCGCTCTCGCGTGAGCGAGGCGCTCGAGCGCGTGGGCCTCGCGGGGCGCGGCGGCGATCTGACCGGGAACCTCTCGGGCGGCGAGCAGCAGCGCGTCGCCGTGGCGCGCGCGATCGTGCCCGAGCCGGCGCTGATCCTCGCGGACGAGCCGACGGGCAACCTCGATCCGACGCTCGCGCTCGACATCCTGACGCTGTTCGAAGAGATCCACGAGACGGGCACCACGGTGCTCTTCGCGACCCATGACCACTCGCTGCTCGAGGCGCGCAGCCACCGCATCGTCTACATCGACGAGGGGCGCGTGGTGGAGGCCCGCAAGGGCCTTGGCGCCTGGGCAGACCGCCAGACGGCTTGACGGGGAGAGGACGATGCATTTGAAGACGGCCTTCACGCGGGCGGCGCGGGCGATGCGCGAGGATGCGAAGCTGCACCTCGTCGCGGTCTCGAGCTTGACGGTGGCGTTCCTCTGCCTGGCCACGGCGCTCCTCGGCATGGCGAACCTCGGCGAGGTCGCCGAGGCGTGGGGGCGCACCGCCCGCATGAGCATCTACCTGCAGGACGGCGCGAGCGGCGACGACGTCGCGCAGCTTCGCTTGCTCCTCGAGGGGCTCCCCGAGGTGCGGCGGGTCGAGCACCACACGGGCGCCGACGCGCGGGCCGAGCTGGCGCAGGACGAGATGAGCGAGCTGTCGGGGCTCCCGGCCGACGTCTTCCCGGCGTCGCTGGAGGTCGAGCTCGCGGGCGGCACGGACACCGCGCGCATCGGCGCGGTCGCGGAGCGCATCTCGCGCTTCGAGGTCGTCGAGGACGTCGAGACCTACCATGGCTGGTTCGAGCAGCTCGCCACCCTGGTCTCGGCGGGGAAGATCACCGCGGTGGCGCTGGCGGGCCTCGTGCTCCTGTGCGTGCTCTTCGTGGTGGGCAACACCATCCGCCTGGCCATCGCCGGTCGCCAGGGCGAGATCGAGGTGCTGAAGCTCTGCGGCGCGAGCGACGGCTTCGTGCGCGGACCCTTCCTGGTGGAGGGCGCGGTGCAAGGCTTCGTCGGGGCGTTGATGGCGGTCCTCCTGCTGTTCATCACTTTCCTCTCGCTGCGCACGCACATCGACGCCACCATCGCGGGCCTCGCGGGCATCCACACGGTGTTCCTCCAGCCCGGTGTGTCGCTCGCGCTCATCCTCGGCGGCGCGTTCATCGGGGCGGCGGGGAGCGCGATCTCGCTTCGTCGCTACATGGCGGTCTGATGCGTGCGCTCGGACTCTGCCTCGCGCTGACGCTCCTCCTCCCCGTGGGCGCCTCGGCGCAAGACGAGCTCGCCGACGCGCTCGGCACACTCGAGCGCGCGAGCGCCGAGCAGGCACGCGTCCAGGCGGAGATGCAGGCCCTGGTCGGCCAGCGCGGCGCGTCCCGTCGTCGACTGCGCGAGCGGGTGCGCGCGCTCCACCGCATGCGTCGCGCGGGCGCCCTGCCTCTCTCGGGCGGCTTCGATGCGCTGCTCCGGCACCAGTCGCGCCTCAACCGCCTCGAGCAGCTCGTGCGTCGAGACGTCGAGGGGCTGCACGGCATGGAGCGTCGCGTGGCGGCGCTGCGCGACGAGAGCGTCCGGCTGGCCGCCGAGGTGGAGGAGGGCGAGCGGCGCGCGGCCGCGCTCCGCGAGGCGGAGGAGTCACAGCTCGCGCTGCTCTCGCAGATGATGGAGGACCCGGCCTCGTACTCGGACGGCTTCGGGCTCCGGCTCAGCGACGGAAGCGCGCCGGCGGGGCTCGCCTCGCAGCGCGGAAACCTCCCGCTGCCCGTCGGCGGCTCCGCGCGGATCGCGACGGCCGAGCGCGAGGGCGGCGCGGGGCTCGAGCTCGCCGCGACGGCCGGCGTCAGCGTGCGCGCGGTGCACACCGGACGCGTCGCGTACGCCTCCCAGCACCCCGCCTACGGGAGCCTCGTCATCCTCGACCACGGCGACGGCCACTATACGGTCTACGGCGGGCTCGGAGCCGTGGCGGTGCAGGTGGGGCAGCAGGTGCCGGCGAACACGCCGCTCGGCACGGTGGGCGGGCAGCCGCTCTTCTTCCAGGTTCGCCGGGGGACCCGCGCGCTCGACGCTCGGGCTTGGCTGGGGCTTTAGTTGTTGGGAGGGGCTTTTCAAGCCCCTCCCCCCCGCGGCGCCGGCGCGACGGTCCATCGCTCCGGTGCTCCGCACCTCCGCGAGGGACCGCCGCGCCGGCTCTGCGGGGCCCCCCCACCCAAGTCGGGCGGCTGCGCCGCCCGTGTCCCGCGCTCCGCGCGTGAGCCACGCGGCTCGCGCTTTCGCTTCGCGAAAGCTGGCCGCCCGCTGCCGCGGGTCAGCCGCTTGGGGGCGCGACTTCGCTTCGCTCGTCGCTGACGGCGGTCGCGACTTCGCTTCGCTCGTCGCTGACGGCGGTCGCGACTTCGCTTCGCTCGTCGTTGACGGCGGCCGCGACTTCGCTTCGCTCGTGCTGACGGCGGCCGCGACTTCGCTTCGCTCGTCGTTGACGGCGGCCGCGACTTCGCTTCGCTCGTGGCTTGGAGGATCGCGGCACGGCACGAGTTCGCTTCCCGTTTCCATGGCTTCGCGATGGATTCGGGTCCGGATCTGGGCGGCGCGCCCGCCTCCGCCTCCGCCTCCGCTCCCGCTTCCGTTGCCGCCTCCGCTCCCGCTCCCGTTGCCGCCTCCGCTCCCGCTCCCGTTGCCGCCTCCGCTGCCGCTCCCGTTGCCGCCTCCGCTGCCGCTCCCGTTGCCGCCTCCGCTCCCGCTCCCGCTCCCGCTGCCGCTCCCGCTCCCGCTCCCGCTCCCGCTCCCGCTGCCGCTGCCGCTCTCGCTGCCGCGCCCGCTCTCGCTGCCGCTCCCGCTCTCGCTGCCGCGCCCGCTCTCGCTGCCGCTCTCGCTGCCGCTGCCGCTGCCGCTCTCGCTGCCGCTCTCGCTGCCGCTCCCGCTGCCGCTCCCGCTCCCGCAGCCGCAGCCGCTCCCGCTCCCGCCGCGCGCGGGTCTCTAGCCGAGATCGGCCGCAACCTCCGCGCGCCATCGGCGATGGGAGCGCGTCATGCCCAACACGCCTCTCCTCGCGCTCGTCGATCAGGGCCTCCGGCTCGGCACCTTCGTCGGCGTCGTCGTCAGCGCCACCCTCGCGCTGACGTTCTTCGCCCTCGTCGCCTGCGCCCGCGGCGCCCCGGAGTGATCAGTAGATGCCGGTGAACGAAGCCGACGCGATCGAGATCGACTCGACCAGCGCGGCGACGTCGTTCTCGGGCGTGCCCCGGTCCACGTCGGGCAGGCTCGCGACGTCGAGCGCGTGCACGGTCCACGCGTAGGTGTTCCCGCGTCCGCCCGAGCAGGGGCCGAAGTAACCGAAGTAGCCGCTGCCCTGGATCTCCGCCTGCTTGGCGCCGGCGGGGAAGGGCGGCTCGTAGCCGCTCGGCACGCCCTCGTCGACGGCGGTCGTGGAGCCGGGGATGTCGTAGATGACCCAGTGCACCAACCCTCCCGCCGAGCGGTCTCGCACGATCACGGCGTACGACGCGGCTTCGGGGCCGCCGGACCACGAGAGCGCGGGCGTGACGTCTTCGCCCACACCATCGGGGACGAGCGGCGGTCCACACTGGTGGCGCTGCGGGACGGCCTCGCCATCGCCGAACGCCGTGGTGGCGAGCGCGAGCGGCGGCGGGGGCCCGGCGTCCGGAGGGCCGGTGTCCTCTCGGATCCCCGCGTCGGGCTCGCCCGCGTCGAGCTCGGTCACCGCGTCGCTGCAGCCCATGAGCCCGAGGAAGACGAGCCCGTTCATCGCGAGTCGGAGCGCCGGTCCACGCATGCCCCGAGCCTATCACCGCCCCCGCGGCGGCCCACCGAGCCGTGTCGCCGCGCGGCGGTTCCTGGAGGTCTCGCGGGTCGAAGCTTCGTGGCCACGAATGGCGGGCAGCGTCGTGCAGCCCCGACTCCCGCTCGTCGCGCCGCTGCCACCGCTCGTCGCCCGCCGCCGCGCGTGACGCAAGCGTGGGGCCAGTCTCCGCCCGCAGCTCACCTCGGAGCTCGCAGGAGGAACAACGATGACTCGCCGATTCAACCGCCCCCTCGCTCGCATCGCGAGCGCCGCCCCTCTCGTGCTCGTGCTCCTGGCGCTCGCACCCGCCGCGCAGGCCCAGGACCGCTTCGCGAGACGGGCGCACATGGAGCTCTCCTTCGCGCCTGGTTGGGGCTTCTCGCTGGGTGAGCCGTCGGACTCCTCGTCCGGCTCCTGTGGCTCGCTCTACTGTGGGTTCGGGAGCGCGCCGCCGCCGACGGACGCGGGGCTGTCTCTGACCACCGACCTGCGCGTTCTCGCTCCGGAGGGCGTGGGCTTCGCCCTGCGGGTCGGCGTCGAGTGGGGCGTCATCGTGCTCGAGCCGGGCGCCGCCTACACGCTCGACCTGCACGCGGGCACCGAGGGCGGCGTGGCGTTGCAGCTCGCCGGCGGAGTCGCCATCGCGGCGGCGTTCGCGGACGTGGGGCCCGACGCGACCCGCGACGCGCTCGGGGGATGGACACAGGTCGGCGTGGACTTCCGCCACGGCAGCTTCTTCGCCGGGGTGGCGCTCGACGCGCGCGCGATGGTGCGGCCCGGCGACGGGGTCGGGTACGGCGTCGTCACACCGACGCTTCGAATCGGTGGCGAGTGGGGCCTCTGACGCGCCGCCTCCTGGAGGTCCAGGGGGCGGTGTGGGGGAGCGCCGTCCTGGGCAGCGGGCGGCGCGTCGCCTATCCTGCGCGCGCTGCGCGTCTTGGCGGAGGCGTGGCGGTGGTGGATTGGAGAGGTGATGACCCGAACGTTCGTATCGCTCCTGGCGCTGGGCGCCTGCTTGCTCATCGCGGGCCCCGCGCTCGCGCAGACGATCCCAGCCGGCCAACGCGCGCGGGTCGAGACGCTCGCGCAGGCGCCGGCCGCGCGCGTGCTGCGGGACGAGGCGGGGCGCGTGCGTCGCGCGTGGGGGCTCGAGATCCCGGCCGCGGGGATGGACGCGACGTCGCGCGCCCGCGACTTCCTCGGGCGGTTCGGGCACGAGCTGGCGATGCCCGCGGACGCCCGGCTGGTGCCGCTGTCGGTGCACGAGGCGCACGGATTCACCGTCGTCCGCTTCGCGAGACACGCCCACGGTGGCCCCGTGCTCGGCGGGACGGTCGTGGTGCGGCTCCGCGGCGAGCGAGTCGACTACGTCGCGGCGCATCGCGTCGCGGCCCCCGAGGCGCGGTCCCCCGACGCACGGGCGACGCGCTCCATCGACGAAGCGACCGCCGCCCGACTCGCCCTCGCCGAGACCCAGCTCGAGCGCGTGCTCGAGGCCGAGGCCGCCGCGCTCGAGCAGGATGGTTTGCTGTACCCGGTCTGGCGTGTCGACGTGGCCGGCGCCCACCTGCATCAGCGCGAGCGCGTGATCCTGGGCGGCGACGGCGCGCTCCTCGCCCGGCATCCGCTCTCGCTCGACGCGCTCGGGCGCGTCTTCCCCCGCGACCCGACGAGCGACGAGGACATGACGAGCGACGTGGAGCTCGGGTTCCTCACGAGCCGCGAGCGGCTCACCGGGCGCTACTTCCGGGTCGAGAGCTGCAACGCGGGCACGCGCGGCTGCGAGCCGACGCAGCTCGCCACCGCGGACGCGGCCGGGGACTTCCTCTTCGATCCCATGGAGCCCGCCTTCGACGACGCCTTCGCCGAGGTGCACACCTACCACCACGCCAACCGCGCGGCGGCCTACTTCCGCGACACGCACGACTTCACCTGGACGTGCGGCGGAGACAGCTTGATGCGCGTCTTCGTCAACTACACCGAAGGCCCGGATGTCCCGTACGACAACGCGGCGTACTCACCTTCGAGCGGGTCCGACTGCGGGTTCATGCTCTTCGGGCAGGGCGCCTCACACGACTTCTCCTACGACTCGGACGTCGTCTACCACGAGTTCACCCACGGCATCGTCGACGGGATCGCGGGCCTCGGGTTCTTCCTCGTCGACGCGCTCGGCGTCTCGTACGACCCCGGCGCGGTCAACGAGGGCACCGCGGACTACTTCGCGGCCACGCTGAGCGGGGACCCGTTCATGGCCGAGTACTTCATGGGCGCCTCGGCGAGCGGGGAGGGCGCGCTGAGGCGACTCGACAACGACCTCGTCTGCCCCGACGACCTGGCCGGTGAGTCGCACTTCGACGGGCGCATCTGGGCCGGCTTCGGCTGGGAGGTGCGCGAGATCCTCGGGGCGGAGAAGACCGACGCGCTCATCTTCACGACCGTCGCGTCGCTCGAGATGATCCCGTCGCTCGCGGAGCTGGCCGAGGTGACGATGGCCACCGCCGACGCGATGCAGGCGGCGGGGACCCTCGACGCCGACGATCGCGCCGTCATCCAGGCTTCGCTCGAGGGCCGCGGGCTCGTCGGCTGCGAGCGCGTCGCGCCGCTCGACGGCGGCTTCACCCGCATCGGCTTCTCCGGCAACGGGTCGCTCACGTCGAGCGCGGGGGGCTCGATCGCGCCCGTCCACTACCGCGTCGACGTGCCGGCGGACGCGACGCGGCTGGTGATCACGATCGAGTCGGCGACGTTCGGAGAGCCCGACTTCCTCCTCCACACGCGCGTGGGCGCGCCGGTCCGCTTCGTCCCCAGCCGCACGCCGCCGGTGGTCGCCAACGGCTCGCTCGACCCGGACGCGCGTGGACGCGTGGTCCTGACGCGGGAGACGGAGACGCCGCTCGCCCGCTGCGAGACGCTCTACATCGCGGTGGTCACGGAGAATCTGCGCACGGTCAACGCGGCGCTGTACCGCATCCAGGCGACGCTCGAGCAGAGCGGCCTCGACGAGAGCTGCGAGGATCCGCCGACCGAGGAGGACGCCTCCGCGCCGGTCGTGGACGCTGGCGTCTCCGCCGACGGTGGCGTGACCAGCCCCTCCGGCGGAGGCTGCGGCTGTCGCGCGTCGGGCGCCTCGCCGCTGCCGCTCGGCGCGCTGGGCCTCTTCGTCACGTTCTTGGCATTTCGCAGGCGGCGCCCTAGGTAACTCGGGTGATGCCGAAGGTCGAGATCTACACCACGCGCTGGTGCCCCTACTGCCACGCCGCCAAGGCGCTCCTCGACGCGAAGGGCGTCGCGTACGAGGAGATCGCGGTCGACGGTGATCAGCAGAAGCGCGCCTGGCTCATGGAGGCGTCCGGTCAGCGCACGGTCCCGCAGGTGTTCATCGACGGAAAGCCCTACGGCGGCTTCACCGACATCGCGAAGCTGGATCGGCAGGGGCGGCTCGAGGCGCTACTCGCCGGCGACGCGGCGTAGCTGCAGGTCCACGCGCCGCTGCGGCGTGTCGAAGAAGACCGTCTCTTCTTTCGTCCGGAAGCCCTCGGCCTCGGCGCGGACCTGCCCGAAGGGGACATCGGTCAGGACGCGCATTCGATAGCGCCCGGACTCGTCGGTCGTCGTCTCGCTGAGGATGCGAGTGTCCGAGCTGAACACGACGCGAGCGTTGGCGATGCCGTCCCCCGCGTCGCCGCCCTCGAGCAGCGCGGTCACGCGGCCGGAGAGCTCGAAGGCGTCCGTCGGCGCGGCACCATCGCAGCTCACCGCGAGCAGCAGCCCGAGCGTGAGCGGAACCAGGACCAGGGCGCGTTGTCCCATGCGGCGGGAGGATACCATGTCCGAGCCCTTGCCCGTCATCGCAGCCGAGCCCTACGCTGCGCCGCCCATGAGCGCGGAGCCTCCCTCGTCCCTGACGCGACACGCCCTGATCCCCACGTCGATCGCGGTGTGCTTCACGCTCGTCTACGGGGTGGAGGCGGCGCCCTGGTGGGTGATCGTCATCGGCGCGCCCGCCCTCCTGCTCTACCTCGGCGCACCCACCATCGGGCGGCGCTCCCTCGCGCGCTTCGATCGGGACGCGGTCCGGCTGCTCTCGGGTGGCCAGCGTCGCCGGCTCCCACGCCGCTACGCGCGCGCGCTCGGCATGCGTCTGTTCGCTCCGCCCGCCCTCGTCGCCGAGCGTCGCGGTCTGGTCCACGCCGAGACAGGCGCGCCCGGGCCCGCGCGCGCCGCCTACCGCGAGGCCCTCGACGGCTATCCAGAGGACGCGGCGCCGATCGGCGTGATGCTCGGCCTCGCGCACGCGAGCTTCGCCCTCGGCGACTCCGCCGACGCGATCGCGCGCTACCGCGCCGTGTGGCGCCGCTCGAAGACCTTCCCGCGCGTGGCCAAGAACCTCGCTCACGCGCTCGCCCGGAAGGGCGAAGACCTCGCGGAGGCGGAGACCCTCGCGGAGCGCGCGCTCGCAGACGCGCCCGAGCCACCTCCCGCGGAGCTCTCGCTCGTCCGCGCCCTGGTGCACGCCAAGCGCGGCCAGCGCGGGCCGGCCCGGAAGCTCCTGAAGCGGGCGCGTGCCCACGAGGACGCGGCCCGGCTCGAGGAGCTGGTCGAAGAGGTCGAGACGGCGCTCGAGGAGCTCTGAGGCTCAGCCGCCCGAGCGCTTGAGCTCGGTCAGGACCAGCTTGGCGATCGCCTTGAGCGTCTCGAAGACGCCCTGACCGCTCACCGCCACCGCGTCGAAGTCGGGGACGCCGTTCGGGTTCAGCATCGAGCGGAGCTCCTCGGACGGCGCGATCGCCGGCATGTCCCGCTTGTTGTACTGAATCACGTACGGAAGCTTGTCGAGGCTGTAGCCCTGCTCCGCGAGGTTCGAGCGGAGGTTGTCGAGCGACTCGAGGTTGGCCTCCATGCGGGCGATCTGCGAGTCGGCGACGAAGACGACTCCGTCGACGCCCTTCAGGATCAGCTTCCGGCTCGCGTCGTAGAAGACCTGACCCGGCACCGTGTAGAGGTGGAAGCGCGTCTTGAAGCCGCGGATCTCACCGAGCGCGAGCGGGAGGAAGTCGAAGAAGAGCGTCCGCTCGGTCTCCGTGGCGAGGGAGATCATCTTCCCCTTCGCCTCGGGATTGGTCTTGTTGTAGATGAACTGCAGGTTGGTCGTCTTCCCGCACAGGCCGGGCCCGTAGTAGACGATCTTGCAGTTGATCTCGCGCGAGAGGTAGTTGATGAACGACATCGGCTAGCTCAATCGTTGAACAGGTTGTCGATGTCTTCGTCGGTGATCTCGGCGAAGGGTGTCTCGCGCGCGGGGTCCTGCACCTTCTGGAGCAGGATCTCGAAGATCCCGTTCAGCTCCTCCGAGGACTTCTTCACGCGCAGTCGGACCAGGCCGAGGCTGGTCTTGTTGTCGAAGATGACCACGAGGATCACCCGGTTGCCGACCAGCTGGATGTGGATGTTGGACTGCTCGCCCTCGTGGAACTGAGTCGTGAACTCGTTCTCCCGAAGCAGCTTCGCCATCCCTCCGGTCGCGGCGATGTTGCCGGCCGTCAGGGAGGCGAGCGACGTCGTGTCGAGTTGCTCGGTTTCACCGCTCGCGGCGATGAGCTGTCCGTTCTTGTCGATGATGAAGACGACTCTGGCGTTCGCTTCCTTCACCAGGCGATCGACGATCGCCTGGATCTGGTTGAACTCCTCTTCGTACATCACCATCTGCGGGTTCGTCATCAGGCTCCTCCGCACGTCACCGCCCGGGGGGCGGTCGGCTGGACCCGTTGGTATCAGAGGGCCCGGCGTAGGTAAAGGCTGGATCTATCCGCCGGGCTCTCACCGCGGCGCCGCCGCCCCGCGCGTTGCGCGCAAGACGACCTTGATCACCTCGAAGATGGGGATCGGCAAGAAGGCCAAGCCGAGCACCACCGCCCACTCCATCGGCGCGAGGAAGTAGGTCTTGAATACGGGGTGCAGGCCCGGGACGAGGATCGTCACCGCGTGCACCGAGAAGCTGATCGCGATCGCGAGCCAGAGGGCGCGGTTCGAGAACGGCCGCGTGAAGGCGCTGCGAGAGCGGCTGCGGCAGTTGAAGGCGTGGAACAGCGGCGAGACCGCGAGCAGCGTGAAGGCCATCGCGCGGCAGCGCTCGAGCTGGTGGTCGTGGCTGCCCCCGGCGAGCAGATCAGGCGCCCAGGTGGGCAGCCAGTAGAGCGAGAGCGCGGCGCCGCCCATCACGATACCGACCAGCAGCATGCCGAAGAAGTCGTTCCAGCCGACGATCCCCTCGCCGGGGTCACGCGGCGGGTCGCTCATCTGCCCCGGATCGGGCGGATCGACGCCGAGCGCGAGCGCGGGCAGGCCGTTGGTGACCAGGTTCACCCAGAGGAGCTGCAGCGGCGTCAGCTGGGGCATCCACTCGAAGAACGAGCCGGCGATGACCGCCACCACCAGGCCGGCGTTGCTGCTGTTCAGGAAGAAGATGAACTTCTGGATGTTCCGGAAGATCGCGCGGCCCTCGCGCACGGCCTCGACGATGGTCGCGAAGTTGTCGTCAGCGAGCACCATCTCGGCCGCCTCGCGCGCGACGTCGGTCCCGCCGAGGCCCATCGCGACGCCGATCTGCGCCTCTCGCAGCGCGGGCGCGTCGTTCACGCCGTCGCCGGTCATCGCCACGACCTGGCCGAGCCGCTTCAGGCTCCGCACCAGCCGCAGCTTCTGCTCGGCCGTGGTACGGGCGAAGACCGAGACGTTCTCGATCTTCGACAGCAGGCGCTGCTCGTCGGTCTCCTGGATCTCGCCGCCGGTCATCGCGACCGAGCCCTCGCGCCAGATGCCGAGCTCCTTCGCGATGGCGACCGCGGTGAGCTTGTGGTCACCCGTGATCATCACCACGCGGATGCCGGCGCGGTGACACTCCTCGACCGCCGTGCGCACCTCGGGGCGCGGCGGATCGAGCATGGCGGCGAAGCCCACGAAGACCAGATCTCGCTCGACGTCCTCGTCGGGCTCGGGGCGGATCGCCAGGGCCAAGACGCGGAGCGCGCGCACCGCGTAGGCCTCGTTCCGGCTGCCGAGCTCCGCGCGCGTCTCCTCGTCCATCGGCACGATCTCGCCGTCCCGCAGGACGCGATCGCAGAGCGTCAGGAGCTGATCTGGCGAGCCCTTCACGAACGCGACGCGGCTGCCGTCGGGGCGGCGCGCCACCACGCTCATGCGCTTGCGGTCGCTGTCGAACGGGAGCTCCTTCTCGACCTCGAGCGTCTCGAGCAGCGCGGCGCGCTCGACGCCGAGCTTCTTGGCGAGCACGAGCAGCGCCGCCTCGGTCGGATCCCCGACCGGCCTGCGCTGTCCGTCCTTCTCCTCGAACGTCGCGCTGTTGCAGAGGGCCGCGACCTCGGCCAGCGCCCGCAGCGTCGTCGTGTCGCGATCGACCGGCTCGCCGTCGCGCTGCACCTCGCCGCCGTCCGCGTAGCCCTCGCCCGTGACGTCGAAGGCGCCGTCGGCCGTCTCGACCGCCCGCACCGTCATGGCGTTCTGGGTGAGCGTGCCGGTCTTGTCGCTGCAGATGACCGTCGCGCTCCCGAGCGTCTCGACGGCGGGCAGCTTCCGCACGATGGCGCCGCGCTGGGCCATGCGCTGCATGCCGAGGGCCAGGGTGATCGTCGTGATGGCCGGCAGCCCCTCCGGGATCGCCGCCACCGCGAGGCTCACCGCGGTCAGGAGCAAGATCGTCCAGCTGCGGTCCCCCTGGACGACGCCGAGCACGAAGAGCAGGACGCTCAGCCCGAGACAGATCAGCAGGATGATGTTGCCGAGCCTCGCCAGGCGCTGCTCGAGCGGCGTGTCCTGCTGCTCGGCGCCTCGGATCAGAGTGCCGATCCGCCCGAGCTCCGTGTACGCCCCCGTCTGGACGACCAGCCCGCGCGCGCGCCCGCGCACGGACGTGGTGCCCATGTAGACCATGTTCACCCGCTCCGGCAGCGGCGCGTCGGCGCGGAGCGTGGCCGCCGCGTCCTTCGAGACCACCGTCGATTCGCCGGTGAGCGCCGCCTCCTCCGTGCCGAAGTCCTGGCTGCTCAGGAGCCGCAGGTCGGCCGGCACCGCGTCGCCCGCGGCCAGCTCCACGAGGTCGCCGGGCACGAGCGCCCGCGCCGGCAGCACCGCCACCGCGCCCTCGCGCACCACCTTGGCGTTCGGCGCCGCCATCTTCTGGAGCGCGTCGAGCGCCTGCTCGGCGCGCCGCTCCTGGAAGAAGCCGAGGAGCGCGTTGACGATGACGATCAGCAGGATGGCGAGGGTGTCGCTGAAGCGGGCGAGCCAGCTCTCGTCGCCGCCCTGAAAGATCGCCACGCCCATCGAGACCATGGCCGCGACGAGCAGCGCGCCGACGAGGGGGTCGGCCAGCTGCGCGAAGAGCTGCTTCCACGCGCTGGGGCGCGGCGGCGCGGGGAGGGCGTTCTCGCCCATGCGCGCGCGCCGCTCCGAGACCTCGGCGCCGGTCAGGCCCCGCTCGCCGTCGGCGTCCCAGTACGCGACCGCGGCTGGCGCGTCGAGGACGTGCCAGTCCACCTGCCCTCGCTTGGGGGGAGGCGCGGTCTCGCGAGGCGCGCGTCGAACCGGTGCTTGGTCGCTCTCCGCCACGTGGTCTCTCTTCCCCCGAGGTCCGTCCCCATAACCGCGCGCTCGCCCCCCCGCAATGAGCACCGCTCTCCCACCGACACGGAGGGCGCGGGGTGGTGTGCGTTCTCGCCTCCGCCCCCGAACGGACTTACCCTGGAGCGAGCGCTTCCGAGTCAGCCATCGCGCCCTACATCGGAAGAGAGAACCCGCCACGTGCTCCCCATCCTTCTCCGACTCCTGACGAACGTCTTCCGCCTCCTGACGGCGCCGCTGTGGTGGCTCGGCCACAAGGCGATGCGCCCCCGCTCCCGCTGGGTGCACATCCGGCTGAGACCGCGGATCGTCGAGATCGAGAAGGACCTGCCGTTCTTCGTGGAGTGGATCCCAGGCCTCACCGAGCGCCGACCTACGTCGCTGACCACCCTTCGAGAGCTGGCGGACCAGGTCCTCGACGACGACCGCATCGTGGGCGTGGTCTTCGACATCCCGCCGCTCGTGGCCGGCTGGGCCACCTGTCAGTCGCTTCGCGATCTGATGGTGCGGCTGCGCGAGGGAGACAAGCGGGTCGTCGCCTACCTCTCGCGCGGCGGAGGCAACCGGGAGCTCTACGTGGCGAGCGCGGCCGACCGCATCGTCGCGAGCCCGCCGTCGCAGCTATCCCCCCTCGGCCTGGCCGCCACGGTCACCTACTTCAAGGGCTTGCTGGACAAGGTCGGGGTCGAGGTGGAGGTGCACCGCCGCGCCGAGTACAAGACGGCGGTCGAGCCGGCCACGCGCTCGGAGATGAGCGACGAGCAGCGGGAGCAGACCGACGCCCTCCTGGCCACGATCGACGACGCCTTGCGGGAGGCGCTCGCGGCGCGCCCCAACACCGACGCGGCGGCGGTCGAGAAATTCTTCGAAGACGCCATCCTGTCGGCCCCACAAGCGGTGGAGCGAGGGCTGATCGACGCGGTCGGCTACGAGGACGAGCTGCCGACCTGGCTCGGAGAGGACCGCACCGTCACGCCCGTGGTGCGCGGCCCGCGTTATTACCACTGGCGCAAGCGGCGGTTCCTGAAGCGGATCGCGCCCGAGCGGTTCATCGCCGTCGTGCCCGTGCACGGCTCGATCGCGGGCGGCGGTCCGGCCACCCGGGGCGGGATGCAGCTCGGCTCGACCATCGCCACGCTGCGCTCCGCGCGGCGCAACCCGATGGTCGCCGGCGTCGTGCTCCACGTGAACTCGCCCGGCGGCTCGGCGCTCGCGAGCGACCTGATTCACCGAGAGGTGCTCCGCCTCAAGGAGCTGAAGCCGGTCGTCGCGTGCTTCGGCGACGTCGCCGCGAGCGGCGGCTATTACGTCTCCGCGAGCGCCGACGCGGTGGTGGCGCAGCCGATGACCATCACCGGGTCGATCGGCGTCGTCTCGGCCCGCCTCATCACCGAGCCGCTCATGGAGCGCTTCGGCGTGAAGGTGGACACCATCCGCAAGGCGCCGCACGCCGACCTCTTGCGTCGGCCCGGCAAGCTCGGGGAGCGCGCCACGGAGATCATCGAGCGCGAGATCGACAGCTTCTACCGCACCTTCGTGCGGCTGGTGGCCGACGGGCGAGGCAAGGGCTTCGACGAGATCGAGCCGGTCGCGCGGGGCCGCGTCTGGTCGGGCCTGGACGCCAAGGCCCGTGGGCTCGTGGACGCCCTCGGCGGCCTCGACGTGGCGCTCGACGAGGTCCGGAAGCGCCTCGAGGGTCGGATGAGCGAGAAGGCCCGCGCGGCGCTGCGCCCTCGCTACACCGTCGTGCGGCGCCTCGAGATCCCGCCCGCGGAGCCGCGCAAGGTCGGTGAGGCGGCGGCGCTGGCGCTGCTCGAAGGCGTGCACCCGCAGGCGGCCGAGCTGTGGACGCTGACCCGCGGCGGTGAGCGCGTCCTGGCGTACGCGCCCGGCATCCCGAGCATCGAGTAGCCCCTCCGCGAACCATGCCCTCCGCGAACCACGACGGTTGTCTCCGCGGGGCTGCACGCACTATCGTCGGCGCGACCGAGCACAAGGAGACGATGTCGATGCGCGTGAGCTCTGCGATCCCGTTCCTCGCCCTGGGCGCCTGCCTCTCTCTCTCTTCCGTCGGCTGCGGCGGGGGGGGCGTCAACGTCCCCGAGGGGCCGATGCCACAAGGCGGCACCTTCAGCGGCGTCTGGCATTCGCCACAGTACGGCGAGATGCACATGGTGCAGACCGGGCAGCAGGTGATCGGCGAGTACACCAAGGACGAGCGGAGCGGCCGCATCCAGGGCACCGTGCGCGGCAACGTCATGCGCTTCGAGTGGAGCGAGCAGCGCGAGATGGTCTCCGGCGTGGCCCAGACCACCCGCGGCCGCGGCTACTTCCGCTACGCCATCGGCGACGACGGCGACCACTACATCCAGGGCGAGTGGGGCCACGACGACAACATCGCCGGCGGCGGCCCCTGGAACGCGGTGCGCGATCGCCGCGCCCAGCCCGAGGTGAGCGTCCGCGGGGAGGGTGACTCGGCCGGCGGGGAGAACTTCGAGGAGTTCGACACCGCCGGAGACGGCGGCGGCGGGGGCGGCGGGGGCGGCGCGGGCGGCGGAGACTCCGGCGGCGGCGGCGACGACCTCGACCTCGGCGATCTCTGAGCCGGGCGAGGCGGATCAGCGCCCTCGCGGCACGAGCGCGTCGAGCGGGGGCGGAGGCGTCTGCACCTGGACCGTGCCGATGGCCACCTTGGAGGGCTGCTTCGGGCCCTCCGTCGGCGCGGCCGGCGCCGCCGCGAGCGCGCCGAGCACGAAGGCCAGCGCGGCCATGAACAGCCCCGCGCGAAGGCTCGCCGCGGCGCCGATGGCGTAGAGCGGTCGCGCGCTGCGGTGATCGGCGGCGTGCCGGAGCGCGGCGTCACATCGCTCGAGCGCGTCCTCGGCCCGCCGTTCCGTCCACTCGCCCAGCTCCGCGATCGAGCCGTGCACCCGGATCTGTGCGCGCTCGAGATCGGTCATCGGCGCGGGCGGCGGGGTCGACGGCTGGCGCGCGGCGGCCATCCAAGCGGCGTCGAACGCGTCGTCCTCGAGCCCCTCCACGAGGGTGTCGTCGTCCGGCTCCTCGGCCAGCGCGGACGGAGCCGGGGGCGGCGGCGCGAATCGGGGACGCTCGGGCAGCACGCCGCGAGGCGGCGCGACCAGTGACATGCGCGGGGGAGGCGGCGGCGCGGAGCGGCCGAGGCGCGCCTTCGACGGGAGCGGAGAGGCGCTCTTCGGTGGGACAGGCGGGGGCGTCGACGGCTTCGCCCGCCCGGGGCTCGCGGCCGGGCTGGCGACGCGCAGCCGGACGCCGCTCGGCGTGGCGTCGCGGCGGATCGACCCCGGGACGGGTGGCGGCTTCGGCAGCCGCGGGCCGGCGACCGCCTTCGGGACCGGGCCCGACCGGGGCGGGGCCGGGCGCTCGGAGCGCCGCGCGGCGATGGGCGGGGGAGGGGGGACGACGGCGGCCGAGCGAGGCATGCCGGGAAGGGAGCAAGGCTCGTGCCCAGGCGAGTCAGGCGTGATCCGCATGAGACGCGCGGTCGAAACGGAGCGCGGAGTGCTCCGCGCGGGGCCCGCGCACCCCTGTGGCTCCGATGTTTCGTCGCCCCCGGAAAATTCGCGCGCCTGCCATCGTCAACGCCGGTCGCTTTCGCTACTCTTGCCGAATGCTGCGTCGAATCCATGGTTGCGCGCTCTGCCTCCTCCTGGCCATCGCGTGTGATCCCGCCACCGTGCGCCCCGTTCGAGACGGAGGAGGTGACTCCGGGCGCGACCCGGGCGCCGACACGGACGGAGACGGCATCTCCGACGCGGACGAAGGCATCGACACACGCCGCGACACCGACGGCGACGGGACGCCGGACTACCAGGACAGCGACAGCGATGGCGACGGCATCCCGGACTCGGTCGAGGCCGGCGACAGCGACCCCGCTACGCCGCCGCGGGACGCCGACGGAGACGCAACCCCGGACTACATCGACCTCGACTCGGACGACAACGGGATCCCGGACGCCGACGAGACCGACGGGGACGTCGACGGCGACGGGCTGCCGGACTTCGCCGACACCGACGACGACAACGACTTGATCAGCGACGCGCAAGAGCTCGCGAGAGGCGCCTCGCCGCCGAACGACAACGACGGTGACGGGATCCCGGACTACCAGGACAACGACAGCGACAACGACTTCATCCTGGACGGGCACGAGCGCGATCTCGACACCGACGGCGACGGCATCCCGGACGTCTTCGATCTCGACAGCGACGACGACGGGATCCCGGACGAGACCGAGGCGGGCGACCTCGACGTCGCGACCCAGCCGGTCGACACCGACATGGACGGCACGCCCGACTTCCGCGACTTCGACAGCGACAACGACGGGCTGAGCGACGCGGACGAGGTGACCATCCACGGCACCTCGCCGACGGCCGAGGACTCCGACGGCGACGGCGTCAGCGATCTCATCGAGGTGAGCGCCGGCACCGATCCCGGAGACGGGATGGACAGCCCGCGCACCCGCGGCAACTTCGTCTTCGTCGTGCCCTTCGAGGAGCCGCCGATGCCGGAGCGGGACACGCTCAACTTCAGCACCAGCATCCAGTTCGCGGACATCTACTTCCTCTTCGACCAGTCGGGCTCGATGGGCGGGGAGATCAACGCGCTGCGCACCGCGGTGACCACGGTCATGGGCAACCTGCAGTGCACCGACACGGGGACCGCCTGCATGCGTGACTCGGAGTGCGGCGCGGCCGAGATCTGCAGCCCGTTCTCCAACACGTGCATCGAGGATCCGGGCATGAGCTCGTGCATCCTCAGCCCCTGGACCGGCACCGGCTTCTACGAGGCCTACTACGAGAACCGACTCTCGCTGCAGGCCGACCCGGCGATGACGAGCGCGCGGATCCGGACGTCGACCTTCGGCGGCACCGAGGAGCTCTACGAGGCGCTGCACGGCGTGGTCGACCCCACGCGCTCCGGGACGGACGCGCGCGGCTGCACGGGCCCGATGCCGCCCGGGTTCATCGGCTGCCCGTCGTTCCGCGCCGAGGCGGTGAAGATCCTCGTCGCGTTCACCGACGAGGACAGCGACGGCGGCTTCACCGCGTCCGACACGGGGGCGGCGCTGGCTGGCGCTGGGATCTCCATGATCGGCGTCTGGAGCGGCTCGCCGGGCTCGTCCGCCCGGAACGAGCTCCGCGACGTGGTCCGCGAGTCGGGCTCGCTCGACCGCACGGGTCAGCCGCTCCTCTTCGAGGGCCAGGACTCCTCGGTCGTGCCCGCGGTCACCATGGCCATCAACGAGATCGTCGAGGGCGTGCCGCTGCGCGTGACCATCGACGCGGTCGACGAGCCGGACGACGCCGGGGACTCGCTGCAGTTCATCGACCGGCTCGAGACGAACACCACGGGCGCGGGCTGCACGGCCATCATGACCGAGGACAGCGACGGCGACGGCGTGCACGAGACCTTCCCGGAGGTCACGCCCGGCACGCCGGTCTGCTTCGACGTGGTGGCCCGGCAGAACGACTTCGTGATGCCGACCTCCACCCCGCAGATCTTCATCGCGCGGCTCACGGTCTACGGAGACGGCTCGCCGCTGGACAGCCGCCTCGTCTACTTCCTCGTCCCGCCGGAGATCATGGGTCCCGGCGGCCCGATGTGATCAGCGGGCCGGCCGATCAGGCTGGCCGCTCTCGCCCCGCGACGAGCAGCCACGCGTAGAGCCCGGCGCCGACGATGACCGCGAAGGCGAGCTTCGCCACGTAAGGGATCGTCGGCTCGTGGATCTGGCTGATGGTGCCCTCGATCAGCCCCGCGAGGACGAGCACGGGCATGGTGCCCACCACCAGCCTTGCCGCGCGCCGGCCCTCGACCACGAGCGCGTCCCGTCGGCGTCGACGGCCGGGCAGCAACAGGCCGCGCGCGACCACGAGGCCCGCGCCGCCCGCGATGAAGATGCTCGTCAGCTCGGGCACGCCGTGCGGGAGGATCCAGGCCCAGAAGAACAGCCCCTCGCCCTCCTGGTGGTACTGCATGGCGAGCGCCCCGAGCGGGACCCCGTTGTAGAACAGGAGGCTCGCCGTTCCGACGCCGAAGGTGATCCCCGCCGCGAAGACGAGGAAGGTCACCTGGATGTTGTGGGTGAACAGGAAGCTCGAGAAGGCGGCGGCCTGATCCCCCGCCGCGGCGCCCCGGTCGGCGTCGCGGGCGATGCGCTCGCCGGGCGTGAACGCCTGGTGGTCCTCGGGGATGAGCACGCCGAGGGCGTCGCTGTCGATGGCGACGGCGCCCGCGCCGACCGCGCCACCCCCCAGCAAGAGGAGCGCCGAGAGGGCGATCACCTTCCACTCCGCGCGCACGAGCCGGGGGTAGCCGCGGAGGAAGAACCCCAGCAGCTCCTTGCCCCGCTGGCCGCTCCCGGCGTGGATCTGCGCGTACGCGCGCGCCACGAGGTCGTTGAGGTAGTCGGTGATGGACGCGTCCACCAGCTCCGTGCGGGAGCGGATGAGATCGCTCGACACGCTGCGGTAGAGCTTGCCGAAGCGGCGCGCGCCGTCGATGCCGAGCGACTTCAGCCCGGACGACTCCGCCTGGGCGAGGAGGTCCTCGAGCTCCTCCCACTCTCCCTGGCGCTCCCCGAGGAAGCGGTTGACGTCGAAGCCGCGCACGATGGGCGCAGGATAGCAGTCGGTGAACGCAGCGAGCCCGAAAGGCGAGGCGCGAAGTTGTTCGAGCGGAGCCTGAGCCGGCTGATAGGCTGACGTCCGTGGCCTACGTCATCCGGACCCCGGAGAACGTCACCTTCGAGTTCGAGCTGGCCGGCGTCGCCGCGCGCGCGCTCGCCTGGTTCGTGGACGTCCTGGTCATGCTGGTGCTCATCGTCGCGGCCGTGAAGCTGATCTCCACCTTCAGCGCGCTCGCCGGGGGGTTCGCCTCCGCGCTCCAGTTCATGGCCGTCTTCGTGGTGCAATGGTGGTACGCCGCGCTCCTCGAGTGGTGGTGGGGTGGTCAGACGGTGGGCAAGCGGCTGGTTGGCCTGCGCACCCTCTCGCGCGACGGCGTCCGGATGAGCTTCGTCCAGTCGGTGGTGCGCAACCTCGTCCGGATCGTCGACCTGCTCCCCGGGCTCTACTTCGTCGGCGGTGTCAGCGCGTTCCTGGACCGCGACGGCCGCCGCCTCGGCGACCTCGCGGCCGGCACCATCGTCGTCCGAGAGCGTCGCGCGCCGGCGCCCTCGGCCGTCGTGCCGCCATCCGAGCGCTACAACAGCTTCGTCGACGACCCGGCGGTGTCGCTCGCGGTGCGACGCATCACCGCGCCCGAGCGAGACGCGATGGTCGGGCTGAGCCTGCGCCGGGAAGAGCTGCCGCTCGCGGTCCGGAGGGAGCTCTTCGCGGAGCTGGCCGCGCACCTCGAGGCGCGCCTGGGCGTCGCGAGGCCGTCCTTCTTCTCGGAGGAGAAGTTCGTGCTCAACCTGACGGCCGTGGTGCTCGGCCAGACGCCCCTCGATCGCCGCTCGCTCCTGCCGACGCGGCCCTAGCCGGCTTCTCATCCCACGCAAGCGTCGGGGTGAGCCCCCACACCTCGACCCTTGCCGTTGGCGTGGCGCGTCGCATGTTGAGCGCCGTCCGGCCCTTCGAGGCTCGCTCCGAACCCGCGTGCTGCCCGCTCCCCAAATGGTGACGGTCAGGTGACGCGGGGGCTTGCGCGACCGCCCCGAGTCGGGGAGACTGGGACCGTCCAAACGGCACCCGTCACGGACATTCGAACGCTTTTCATCTCGACGTATGGCTTATCGGAACCTCTGACGGAGCGAGCGCGGCAGGCGCCGCCTCGGTCCGCAGAGACGGCTGAAGATCCTGCGAATGACATCCGACTTCGCCAGGAAGTTGACCCAGTCGGATCCGACCCGTACGGGTCGGTATGGGAGCCGGTCCACCAAAGGGCCGGGACGAGAGCTGCCATGGGCCTCCTCAATAGCTGGTCACCTCGTGCGTTTTTACGGGATCCTGCCTCGTTCTGGGGCGCAGCCCATCCTGCGGACAGACACGCTCCGGACGGGTCATCCCTTCCTGGAAGTAGCTGGGAGACGCCGATGGAACGCATGAGCTGGGACGACATCTGTCACCGCGACGAGTTCCGCGGCCGCTGGGTGGCGCTCGACGAGGCGCGCTACGACGAGGACTCCGGTCGGGCGACCGAGGGCTCGGTGGTGGACGTCGACGACGACCTCGTGGAGCTGTGCACCCGGATCCGTGAGTCGGAGCACAAGAACTGCGCGATCCTGTTCTGCGGGGAAGACGGTGCGCAGGAGCCGCCGGGCGCCACGAGCGACGAAGACCCGTTCCAGCACACGGCGCATTAGTTTTTGGGCGGGGCTTTTCAAGCCCCTCCCCCCCGTTGCGCCGGCTCGACGGTCCATCGCTCCGGTGCTCCGCACCTCCGCGAGGGACCGCCGAGCCGGCTCCACGGGGCCCCCCCAACCCAAGTCGGGCGACTTCGTCGCCCGTGTCCCGCGCTCCGCGCGTGAGCCACGCGGCTCGCGCTTTCGCTTCGCGAAAGCTGGCCGCCCGCTGCCGCGGAGGATCCGCTCGGGGGCGCGACGTCGCTTCGCTCGTCGCGGGGGGCGACCTCGCTTCGCTCGTCGCGGGGGGCGACCTCGCTTCGCTCGTCGCGGGGGGCGACCTCGCTTCGCTCGTCGCGGGCGACCTCGCTCTGCTCGTCGCGGGGCGCGACGTCGCTTCGCTCGTCGCGGGGCGCGACGTCGCTTCGCTCGTCGCGGGCGACCTCGCCTTGCTCGTCGCGGGGCGCAACGTAGCTTCGCTCGTCGGCGACCTCGCCTCGTTCGTCGGGGGCGACCTCGCCTCGTTCGTCGGGGGGCGCCCTCGCATCGCTCGGCGGGGGGCGACCTCGCTTTGCTCGTCGCGGGGCCTCGCTTGCGGGCGGCGACCTCGCTTTGCTCGTCGCGTCGCTCGTCGCGGGGCCAGGCGTGGCGCGCTAGGCGGTGGGACTGGAGGGCGTCAGCGGGCGGGGCACCAGTCGCCGAACTGGCCGCGGGCGTTGCCGGCGGCGCCGACGGAGCGGAGCTGGCGATAGAGGCGCTGGGCGCCTCCGCAGTTGCCCTGCTGGAGCAGGATGCCGACCTGGTTGGTGCCGCGGCGGCTCAGCTCGTTCTGGAGCTCGCGGGTGGTCGTGCTGCGGCGACCGACGAGGCGCTGGGCCTGCTGGAGGGAGGCGACGGCGCCGTCGAAGTCGTTGCGGCGCGCCGCTCCCAAGCCGGTGGCGGCGAGGCCGCGGGCGCGGGCTTCGTCGGCGGCCGAGGGGCCCCGGCGCGTCGTGCCACGGCGTCCGCGGCGTGTGGCAGGCGGATCTTCGGGCTGCTCGACCTCGGTCGGCTGGACGGCCTCCGGCTCGGGCTGCTGCGGCTGTTCGGGCTGCTGCGGCTGGTTGGGCTGCTGCGGCTGGTTGGGCTGCAGGGGCTGCATCGGCGACGTCGGGACCATGGGGGTCGCGTTGGGATCGACCGGGGTGGTGCCGGTGGTCCCTGTCGTGCCCGTCTGGGTGGTGTTGTTGTTCGTCGCGACCGGCTCGGGGTCGTCGTCCTGCATCATCCACCAGGCGAGGCCGCCGCCAGCGCCGACGAGCACGAAGAGGCCGATGACGGCGACCGCGACGAGCTTGCCGAGAATGCCTCCGGACTTGGGCTGGGCCCCCGTGCTGTAGCCGGGGTAGCTCGCGCCGCCCATGCTCGGAGAGGAGCCGTAGCCGCCGTAACCCCCGGGGGCCGGGCTCATGCCGGGCTGGGAGTGCATGCCGGACTGGGAGCCGTAGCCGTGCTGTCCCGGCTGTGAGTGCATGCCGGGCTGGGACGCGTAGCCGGGGGGCGGGGTGGCCGCCTGCCCGAACCCCGTCTGGGGCATGGGACCCGGGGTGGGCGCGGGGCCGCGGGCGACGCCGGGCTGGGACTTGGGCACGATGCCGCCGCCGGCCGAGGTCGCCATCGTCCACGCCGAGTCGGCGTCCTGATACCCGGTGAACTCCTGGAGGAAGGCGAGCACGCCGTCCTGGCGCTCGTCGCGGTTCTTCGCGAGCGCGCGCATCACCGCCTGCTTCTTGTTGTGCGGGAGCGCCTGACCGGCCGGGTGCGCGTCGAGCGGCGCGGGCTGCGCGGTCAGGTGCTTGGTCGCCCACTCCCACGGCGTGGCCGCGGTGAAGGGCAGGCTGCCCGTGACCATCTCGTAGACCATCACGCCGAGGGAGTAGACGTCCGAGCGGGCGTCGAGCTGCTGCCCCGAGAACTGCTCCGGGCTCATGTAGGGCGGGGTGCCGAGCACCATGCCCTGCTTGGTGAGCTTGGCCTGGTTGGGATCCTCGGCGTCGTCGCGCTTGGCGATGCCGAAGTCGAGCACCTTCACGAAGTCGCTCTGGCCGCCCTGATCGGTGAGCAGGACGTTCTCGGGCTTGAGATCGCGATGCACGACCCCGCGCTGGTGCGCCTCGTGGAGCGAGCCGCAGATCTGGATGATGATCTTGTCGGCGCGCTTGGGATCGATCGCGCCCTCGTCCTCGAGCACGTTCGCGAGGGGCTTCCCCTCGATGTACTCCATCACGATGATCAGCGTGCCGTCCTCGAGCTCGCCGAAGTCGTAGAACTGGATCGTGTTCGGGTGCCGCAGCTCGATGACCGTCTCGGACTCGCGGTGGAAGCGGGCCACCAGCTGCGGGTCGTTGCCGAGCTCCGGATGCAGGGTCTTGATGGCGACCTTGCGGGTGGCCGTCCCCATCTTCTGCTCGGATAGGTAGACCTTGCCCATGCCGCCCTCGCCGAGGACCGAGATGGGGCGGTAGCGACCGAGCAAGACCTTCCCGATGAGCGGATCGCCCTCGTCGGCCGACGCATCCACCTCCAGCATCGCTCCGCAGCTGAGGCAGAACTTCGCGTGGTCTTCGTTGTGGTGGCTGCAGCGTTGACAGACTCTCGCCATGAGCTCCCTTGGGGCGTTCGGTACGGCGGTGGGACCCGGAGTCTACCTTCAGCCTTGGAGAGCACAAAGCCCTCTCCGTTGCCGCGTCCGCTCCCCCGTGCGAATCTGAGCCACGGCCCGTGGCCCTTTACTTCGACATGCGCTGCCGAGACGGACGAGAGGCCGTCCGCATTTCCTCCCTCGCCTCGCTGCTCGCCTTCGCCGCGCTCTTCGGCTGCGACGGGGACATGCCGCGCGTGGACGACGCCGGCGTCTTCGTGCCGGCGCGCGTCACGCCGCGCTTCGAGCCGAGCGACGGGCCCATGGCCTTCGGCGCGATCGCCTGGCCGGACGACCTCTACCTGGACGCGGATGGACACCCCGAGCTGTCCAGCCTCCCGAGCGAGGAGATGGCCCTCCCGGAGGAGTTCCCGGACGCGATGCGCGCGACGCTCTCGGACCTCGACGGCTTCTCGGTCGGCGCGCCCGTGTTCTTCTACCTCCAGGGCGAGATCGATCCGGCGTCGCTGCCCCAGAGCCCCAGCGCGTCGACGCGGGAAGACAGCTCGGTCTTTCTGCTCGACGTCGACCCCGCCTCGCCCACCGCCTTCCGGCGGGTGCCGGTGTCCGTGAGCTGGAACGCCGGGCTGCGGCAGCTCGCGATGCGTCCCTGGGATGGGCACCCGCTCACGCCCGGGCGTCGCTACGCGGCGGTGCTGACCGACTCCGTCCTCGACGATCTCGGCGACCCGATCGGTCCCGCGCCGCGCTTCGCCGCCATCCGTGACGCCGCGATGCGGCCCGAGGGCGCCGACGCCGCGGCCTACGATCACTACACGCCCGTGCTCTCCAGCCTGGCCTCCAACGGCCTCCCGAGGGCGCGGGTCGCGGGCCTCGCGGCGTTCACGGTGCAGACCGTCGCGCCCGACATGCGGGACGCCCGCGCCACCGTCTGGGCGCGCAGCCCCGCGCTGACGATCGACGAGATGGTCGCGGCGGGCCCGGCGCTCGACGCGCTGCTCGGCGAGCCGGTCGAGGACGCGCCCGGGCTCGACGTCGAGGGCGGCGTCGTGCACCGACGGATCGGCTGGCTCGTGCAAGGCAGCATGGCGTCGCCTTGGCTGCTCTCGGACGATCCTCAGGTCCACGGCCGCTTCCGGCGCGACGGGGAAGGGCGGCTGATCGTCGAGCGCGACGTGGAGGTCCCCTTCACGCTGACCATTCCGGCGGGGGAGGTGGAGCGGCTGCGGCTCGTCATCTACCAGCACGGCCTGGGCTCCGAGCGCTCCACCGTGATGGGCATCGCCGACGCGCTCGCGGGCGCGGGGTTCGCGGTCCTCGCCATCGACATCCCATTCCATGGCTCGCGGGCCACCGGGGCCGGTGACGTCAACCACAACTACGGCCCGACGCCGGGGCCGGACGGCTTCGGAGATCGCACCGGGCAGGAGATCCAGCTCGACTTCCTCGGCGTGGTGGACGAGGCGGGGGAGCTGCCCGGATTCCATCCCGCGTACCCCCGCGACATCTTCCGGCAGTCCGTGGTCGACCTGATGACCTCGGTGCACGCGGTGCGGGAGGGCGACTGGAGCGCGCTGGCCGCGTCGCCCGGGCTGGAGACCTTCGGCTTCGCGGACGCTCCGATCGGGTTCGTGGGGGTGTCCCTCGGCGGGATCCTCGGCACGGTCTTCGTGGCGCACGAGCCCGAGATCGGAGCCGCGGTGCTCAATGTCACGGGCGGTGACCTGATCCGGCTCGTCGAGCGCAGCGGCAGCTTCTCCGAGCTGTTCCTGAGCATCCTCTTCACCAAGGTCGGGCTCGACGCCCGCGCGCTCGACCCGCTGGGTTACCCAGCGAGCTTTCACCCCGAGATCGCGGTCGTGCAGACGTTGTTGGATCGCGGCGACGCGATCGCGCACGCGCCCCTGCTCGCGACGCAGCCGAAGCACCTCCTCTTCCAGCTCGCGCGCGAGGACGAGACCGTGCCCAACTCCGCCACCGAGGCGCTCGCCCGCGCGACCGGGGCGGCGATCGTCGGCGCCGATCCCGTGCACACCGACCTCGAGCGGGCCGAGGCGCCGTTGCGCGACAACGTCGAGGTGGACGGGACGCGCGTGACGCGCGGGCTCACCGTATTCGCCCCCGCGACGCATGGTCTGCTCACCCAGCGCACCTCGAGCGCCCGTTTCGAGGCGCCTGTGGAGCCTCCTTTTCGGCCGACCGCGCCGCGGCCGGTGATGAACCCCGTGGACGCTGCGGTGGGCCAGCTGGTGCATTTCTTCGAGTCCTGGCGCAGCGGTTCGGCCGAGATCGAAGCCGCCCCCTGAGGGCGTTCGGCAGGGAAGCCCCATCACGACCGTTGATCTCCCAATCCTGCCCCGGTATTCTCGCGACGCCTCCGGGGGGGAAACTCGAGGAGGCCCGAGGGGTGGGAGCGCCCCGGAACCTGGTTACGGCGCAGGAGCGCCGAGGAGGAACTAGATGAAGGGCGAGGTCCGAAACCCGACGACGGTCTGGATTTTGTGTCTGGTCACCTGCGGCATTTACCCGCTGTATTGGTGGTACACCGTCGGCAACGAGCTGAAGAATTACCTGGGCAAAGAAGACCTGAACCCGACGATGGACATCGTCATATGTTTCGTCTGCTTTGCCTACATGTACTACCTGCCGATCAAGTACGGAAAGTTGATCCAGGAGGCACAGCAGCGGGCAGGGATGCCCAACGCGGAAGACCAGGGCATGAGCTTCCTCATTTGGATGTTCCTCTGCGCCATGGGCTACAAGAACATGCAGGAAGAGCTGAACAAGATCTGGGAGAGCGGCGGCGGCGCGCCGGCGACTTTCTGAGGTCCAGCATGACTGCTATCCCCTGGTAGCGATGCCTGGGGATGCCAATGCCGAGACGCCCGCGACTCCGTCGTCAGCCATGCTGGGGACGGGGACCGCGGGCGTTTCTGCGTCCAGCCCCACGCCAGATCGCTTCTCTCTCCGCCGTCTGCTGCTCGCGGCGTCCCCGCTCGGGCTGCTCGGAGCCCTCGTGGCGCTGGAGCTGCCGATCTGCCCGTCGCGCATCATGCTCGGCATCCCTTGCCCGGGCTGCGGTCTGACGCGCGCGACCGAGGCGCTCGTTCACGGCGATCTGCTCGCGATGCTGGTCTATCACCCGCTCGCGCCCATCATCGCGCCCGTCGCGATCTTCGCGGTCCTGCGCACGGTCCTCGTCTACGGCGGCGTGCTGCGGAGTGACCAGGCGGACTGGCTCAATCGCGTCCCTCGCAACGTCTGGACGACGATCGGCTTCGCCCTGGTGGGTCTCTGGTCGGCGCGCGCCCTGGGGCTGCTCGGTGGCCTGCCCGATCCGCTCGACCCCACGCGCGGCCTGATCTGGCGCGCCTTCGCCTGGCTCGCGACCCTGGCCGGCCTCTAGCAGCCCGTTGAACGGGCTGCTAGAGCGGCAGGTTGTCGTGCTTCTTCGGCGGGTTGCTGAGCCGCTTGTCGCGCAGGAGCGTCAGCGCGTCGCAGAGGCGCGGCCGCGTCTGCCGCGGGTAGATGACCTCGTCGATGAACCCGAGCCCCGCCGCCTTGTAGGGGTTGGCGAACTTCTCGCGGTACTGAGCGACGAAGCCGTCCTTGGCCGCCACCGCGTCCTCGGCGGCCGCGATCTCGCGGCGGTAGACGATGTTCACCGCCCCGTCCGGCCCCATCACCGCGATCTCGGCCGTGGGGTAGGCGTAGTTGAGGTCGCCGCGGAGGTGCTTGCTCGCCATGACGTCGTAGGCGCCGCCGTAGGCTTTGCGCGTGATCAGCGTGATCTTCGGCACGGTGGCCTCGGCGTAGGCGTAGAGGAGCTTCGCGCCGTGCTTGATGATGCCGCCGAACTCCTGGTCGGTCCCGGGCAGGAAGCCGGGCACGTCGACGAAGGTGACGAGCGGGAGGTTGAAGCAGTCGCAGAATCGCACGAAGCGCGCCGCCTTGACGGAAGCGTCGATGTCCAGGCAGCCCGCGAGGACCATCGGCTGGTTCGCGACCACGCCGACCGGGCGGCCTCCGAGGCGGGCGAACCCGATGAGGATGTTCTGCGCGAAGTGGGCCTGGACCTCGAAGAAGTCGCCGTCGTCGACCGTCAGCTCGATGACCCGCTTGATGTCGTAGGGCTTCATCGGGTCGCGCGGGATGAGCTCGTCGAGCTCCGGCTCCTCGCGTCCGACGGGGTCGTTGCACTCGCGGACCGGCGGGTCCTCGTGGTTGTTCGAGGGCAGGAAGCCCATGAGCTCACGGACCTCCTGCAGGCACTCCGCGTCCGAGGGGCTGGCGAAGTGCGCGACGCCGCTCTTCTGGTTGTGCGTGCGCGCGCCGCCGAGCTCCTCCTTCGTCACCTCCTCGTGCGTGACCGTCTTGATCACGTCGGGGCCGGTGATGAACATGTAGCTCGACTCCTCGACCATGAAGATGAAGTCGGTCAGCGCCGGGCTGTAGACCGCGCCGCCCGCGCAGGGGCCCATGATGGCGCTGATCTGGGGCACCACGCCTGAGGCGAGCACGTTGCGCTGGAAGATGTCGGCGTAGCCAGCGAGGCTCTCCACGCCCTCCTGGATCCGGGCGCCGCCCGAGTCGTTGAGGCCGATGACGGGCACGCCGACCTTCATCGCCAGATCCATGATCTTGGTGATCTTCTCGGCGTACGCGGCGCTGAGTGACCCGCCGAAGACGGTGAAGTCCTGCGCGAACACGAAGACCTTGCGGCCCTCGATCGTGCCGTGTCCGGTCACCACGCCGTCGCCGAGGATGCGGCTCTGCTCCATCCCGAAGTCGGCGCATCGGTGCACCACGAAGCGGTCCATCTCGACGAAGGAGCCCGGGTCGAGGAGCAGGTCGATCCGCTCGCGCGCGGTGAGCTTGTTGGCGTCGTGCTGCCGCTGGATGCGGGCGGGACCGCCCGCCTCGAGGGCCTTGGCGTTCAGCTCGTCGAGGCGCGCGACGGGATCGGCGGGGGGCTGTTTGCTGCTCGTCATGCCGGGACGTCTACCACACCGGGCCCGCTCCGCGACGGGTCAGACGCTCTGCAGCGCCTCGACCAGGCGGTCGAGCGACGCGCGGTCGTGCCGCTCGGTCACCGCGACGAGGAACTCCTGATCGCGCTCCGGATAGAAGCGACCCAGGTCGACGCCGGCGAGGATGCCCTTGGCCGCGAGCGCGGCGAGCAGCGGCGCGGCCTTGCCCTCTTCGCGCCGCACCACGAACTCGTTGAACGTGGGCGCGCCGCCCGGGACGCTGAAGCGCTCCAGGCCGTCGATCTTCTGCTTGAGGTACTCGGCGCGACTCAGGCAGAGGCGGCCGACCTGCTCGAAGCCCTTGCGGCCGAGCATCGCCGTCCGGATGGTGAACGCCAGCGCCACGAGGCCGTGGTTGGTGCAGATGTTCGAGGTCGCGCGCTCGCGGCGGATGTGCTGCTCGCGGGTGCTGAGCGTCAGCACGTAGCCGCGCTCGCCGTCGGAGTCGACCGTCTCGCCGACCAGGCGCCCGGGCATCTGCCGGACGTACTCGTCGCGGGTCGCGAACAGGCCCACGCCTGGCCCACCGAGCTGCGGCGGGATGGCGAGGGGCTGGCCTTCGCCCACGGCGATGTCCGCGCCGAGCTCGCCCGGCGACTTCACCAGGCTGAGCGCGTAGGGCTCGGCCGTCGCGGTGACGAGCAGCGCGCCCTTGGCCTTGCAGATCGCCTTGACCGCGGCGAGGTCCTCGACGCGTCCGAGGAAGTTCGGGTAGCCGACCACCACCGCCGCGGTGTCGTCGGTGACGAGCTCCTCGAGCGCCGCGAGATCCGTCACGCCCGCGTCGGTCATCGGCGCCACGTCGATGCCCGGGCCCGCCTCGTCGACGTTCTCGAGGTAGGTGCGCGTCGTCTCCTGGTACTCCGGGTGGAGCGCGCGGGAGAGCACGCAGCGCGAGCGCTTGGTGACCCGGCGGGCCATCAGGATGGCCTCCGCGGTCGCGCTCGCCCCGTCGTACATCGACGCGTTGGCCACCTGCAGGCCGAAGAGCTCGCAGACCATGGTCTGGAACTCGAAGATCGACTGGAGCGTGCCCTGCGAGACCTCCGCCTGGTACGGCGTGTAGGCGGTGTAGAACTCGCTCCGCAAGAGGAGCTGGTCCACCGCCGGGGGCACGTGGTGGTCGTAGAGGCCCGCGCCCAGGAACGACAGCGCGCGCGCCGACTCGTTCTGGTTGGACAGCTGCTCGAGGTGCGCCATCAGCGACGCCTCGTCGAGCGACGGCTCGAGCTTCAGCGCGCCCTGGACGCGGTGCGACTCGGGGATGGGCGCGAACAGGTCGTCGATGGACCCGACGCCGATCGCCTCGAGCATCGCGCGGATCTCTTCTTCGGTGTGCGGCAGGTAACGCATGGAACATCGCCTCCGTGGGCTGCGGCCGGGTTAGCAGCCCGAGCTACGCTCGGCCAACAGGCGGCGTGCGTTCCGGGCGCCTTCTCGGGGTCAGTCCAGGCTCCCGAGGTAGGTCTCGTAGGCCGCCGCGTCCATGAGATCCCCCAGCTCGTCCGGGGAGCTCACCTTCAGCACGATCATCCAGCCCTGGTCGTAGGGCGAGTCGTTGACGAGCTCGGGCTGATCCTCGAGCTCCTCGTTGACCTCGACGATCTCACCGGCCACCGGCGCGAACAGCTCGCTGACGGTCTTGACCGACTCGATGTCGCCGAAGTGGTCGTGCGCGCCGACCTCCGAGCCCGCCTTGGGCAGGTCGATGAGCGTCACGTCGCCGAGCTGCTCGACGGCGTAGGCGGTGACGCCGATGCGCACCTTGCCGTCGCCCTCGTCGCGCGCCCACTCGTGGTCCTTGGTGTACTTCAGATCGGTCGGGTACTGGGCCATCGCAGAATCCTCGGAATCACTGCCTCTTGTAGAACGGGGTCGGCGCCACCACGGCGTCCACGACCTTGCCCCGGATCTCGACGCCGAGCTTGGTGCCCGGCTCGGCCAGCGCCACCGGGACGTAGCCCAGGCCGATGTTCTTGCCCACCGTCGGGCCGGGGGATCCGCTCGTCACCTCGCCGACCTTCTCGCCGGACGCGTCGACGATGGGGTAGCCGTGCCGGGCGATGCCGCGGCCGGTCATCTCGATCCCCACGAGCTTGCGGGTCGGACCGTCGGCGATGACCTTCTCGAGCGCGGCGCGGCCGATGAAGTCGCTCTTGTCGGGCTTCACCACCCAGCCGAGGCCCGCCTCGATGGGGTTGGTCGTCTCGTCGATGTCGTTGCCGTAGAGCGAGAGGCACGCCTCGAGCCGGAGGGTGTCCCGGGCGCCGAGGCCGGCCGGGGCGATCCCGTGCGGCGCGCCGACCTTCATCAGGTGGCTCCACAGCGCGGGCGCGTCCGCGTTGGCGCAGAACAGCTCGAAGCCGTCCTCGCCCGTGTAGCCCGTGCGCGCGACGGTCACCTTCACGCCGCCGACGTCGACGCCCGTCAGCAGCGAGAACGGCCTGAGCGAGAGCATCTCCTCCGGCGCGCCCGCGTCCTTCGCGATGGCGACGGCCTTCGGGCCCTGGAGCGCGATGAGCGCGGTCTCGTCGCTGCGATCTTCGAAGCCGCAGCGCCCGTCCGCGTGCTTCGCGAAGTGGGGCGCCATCTTGGACCGGTTGCTCGCGTTGCAGACGACGAGCACCTCCTCCTCCGCCAGGCGGTAGACGATGAGGTCGTCGAGGATGGTGCCCTGCTCGTTGCACGAGGCGGTGTACTTCGCGCGGCCCACCTTCAGGTTGCCCACGTAGTTGGTCACCACGGAGTCGGCGACGGCGAGCGCCTCCGGCCCCGTCAGGTGCAGCTCGCCCATGTGCGAGACGTCGAAGAGCCCCGCCGCGGTGCGCACGGCGTGATGCTCCTTGACGACGCCTGCGTACTGGACGGGCATCTCGTAGCCAGCGAAGGGGACCATGCGTCCGCCGAGCTCCACGTGCTGGGCGTGGAGCGGCGTCTTGGCGAGGGGGGCGTCGGTCACGGCGCCGGACAGTAGCCGTGAGGCACAATGACTTCAATCCCCGTCGACCCATGACACGGACGTCGCAGCCGATGCGCGGGGGTGGGTCCGTAGACGGCTGTGTGAGCGGGGGCACGCATCATGCTTCGGCTACGGACGTCATGCTCTGGATCAAGGCGCTGCTCTGGCTCGCGGTGGTCCTTCTCCCGGGGGGGATCCTGCTTCTGCCGCTGCTCTACGGCCTGCACCGTCGTCGTGCCGAGGCCGAAGAGCGCGCGCTCGCGACCTCTCGCGTCGAGTGAGGCGCGTCGACCGATCGGCGCGATTAGGCGTGAAGCATTTTCACGGGCCGCGTACGCAACGTCGCACCCCCGAGGCCGATGCAACCGGGTTTGCGCATCCGGGGGCCGCGGGGCTCATCCCACATTTTCTCACTTTAGATCACCCCGATCACGCAACGGCGACGGATCGCCCGCGATAGCCCCTCTCGTCCACGGAGACGGAGTCTTCGAGAAGGAGGGAGCGATCATGGAGGTGCTGGTGTTGAGGTATCGCGGGGAGCCGCTCCGCGAGTTTCCGCTGGGGAGTCGGCCGCTGGAGGTCGGGAGCGGCGCGGGGTGCGACATCGTCGTGCACGACGCGCGGGTGCGCGAGAGACATCTGCTCGTCAGCGCCATCGGGGGCTCGGTGATGCTCCACGAGCTGCGGCCGGGGGGCAAACGCGCGCCCCTCCGCGCCCTCGAGCTGGGCTTCCCGGTCCGGATCGGCCTGCACCACTCCATCGAGCGCGTGCGGAGCGAGCGGGTGCGACTGGGCCCCGCCACCAGCCGGACCGAGCCGCTCGGGGTGGAGCTCGGCAGCGCGTCCGAGATCAGCCTCCTCGTCGGGAGCGGCACCGAGGCGCGCCGGATCCCGCTCGACGCGCTGCCGCTCACCATCGGCTCGGGCTCCCGCAACGACGTCGTGATTCACGATCGCACGGTGAGCGGTCGCCACTGTCGCCTCGAGCCGAGCGCGGACGGGCTGTGGCTCCGTGATCTCGGCAGCCGGAACGGCACGCACGTGGACGGCGTCGCGATCGAGCTCGCCCGGGTGCTGCCCGGGTCGGTCATCCGCGTGGGCCGCACGAACCTTCGGCTCGTCTCGCGGGGTCGACCGGGTGACGCCCGCGAGGACGGGCTCGTGGCGGAGTCGCCGAAGATGCGCGCCGTGCTGGAGCTCGTCGAGCGCTACGCGCAGGTCCGCGAGACGGTGCTCATCCACGGCGAGAGCGGCGCGGGCAAGGAGGGAATCGCGCGGGCGCTGCACTCCCGTGGTCCGCGCGCGTCCGGCCCGTTCGTCGCGGTGAACGCGGGCGGCATGACGAGCACGCTCGTCGAGAGCACCCTCTTCGGGCACGAGCGTGGGGCCTTCACCGGCGCGGCGGCGAGCCGGCGCGGGCTCTTCGAGCAGGCGGACGGAGGCACGCTCTTCCTCGACGAGATCGGGGAGCTGCCGCTCGAGATGCAGAAGCGGCTCCTGCGCGTGCTCGACAGCTGGGAGGTGCGCCGCGTCGGGGCCGAGCACAGCCAGAAGGTCGACGTGCGCCTGCTCTGCGCCACGCACCGCGATCTGCGCGCGATGGTCCGGGAGGGGACGTTCCGGGACGATCTCTACTGGCGCGTCGCGCAGCTCGAGGTCCGCGTCGCGCCGCTGCGAGAGCGGGCCAAGGACGTGATGGCGCTCGCGGAGCACTTCCTGGCCCAGAGCGCAGAGGGAGGGCGGCGGCTCTCCGCCGAGGCCGTCCAGCTCCTGCTGACGCACGACTGGCCGGGCAACGCGCGCGAGCTGCGCAACGTGATGGGGCGGTGCGCCAACCGGGCGACGGGCTCGCTCATCGCGCTGAGCGACGTCGAGGCCGTGTTCGACGAGATGGGCGTCGAGACGCGCTCGTCGGGCGTCTGGGCCATCGAGGAGGTGGTCGACCAGTACGGCGGCAACCTCACCGCCGCCGCACGAGCGCTGGGCATCCCCCGCTCGACGCTCCGGGACCGCTACCGCAGAGCGCAGCGCCGTCGCCGCGCAAAGGAGCGCAAGCTGGGTTGAATCTCTTCTTCGCTCAGCGTCCGCCGCGCAAGATCGTCCACGCCCGACGGAGGCGGCGGCGGCGCAGGTCGGCCAGGTCCTTGGCCACCGACGCGATGCGGGCGAGGCCCGTCGACTTCGACTGGCCGGCGCGCCGTGGGCGGCAGGCGATGGTGACCGTGCGGGCGCGGATCCCGGCCGCGAGCGCGCGGATGGGCAGCTCGAAGTTCAGGAAGAAGCTGTCCGGGGGCAGCTCCTCCGGGACGAAGATCCGCCGTCGGAAGAGGTAGGGGCCGTCGCTGCGCAGGCGCACGCCGTGCACGAGCCAGATCAGGCCGCGCACGCCCGCGGACAGGACCGTGCGGTCGAGCCCGTCGTCGCGGTGGTCGTAGACGCTGAGCACGAGATCGACGGCGTCGTCTTCGGCCGCGTCGAGCAGGGTGCCGACCGCCTCGGGCTCGATCTGCCCATCCGCCGGCATGAAGGTGACCCAGTCGCCGCGCGCGAGGCGCACCCCCGTCTTGAGGGCGGCGCCGATGCCGCCGTTGACCTCGTGGCGCGCGGTGCGGTGCGGGAAGCCGGCGAGGGCGCGCTCGGCCGCCTCGAGGGTGGCGTCCCGCGAGCCGTCGTCGACGAAGACGATCTCGGCCGGCGGTGCGTTCTGACGCAGCCACGCGATCAGCTCGCCGAGCACGGCCTCGACGTTCTCCTCCTCGTCGAAGGCGAAGACGATGATCGACAGCCTCACCGGGACCTCAGCACGCGCGCGGGGTTGCCGGCCACGACGGCGTAGGCGGGCACGTCCCTGGTCACCACCGCGCCCGCGCCGACCTGCGCGCCGCGGCCCACCGTCACGCCGGGGAGCAGGATGGCCCCGACCCCGAGGTCTGCGTCCGCTTCGACGACGACGGGGGCGAAGTCGAGCGGCGCGTGGAGGATGGGCGTCTCGCGCCCGGCCTCGCGGTGCGCGGAGGTGAGGATGCGGACCCCCGGGCCCACGCCGACGTTCTCGCCGATCGTCAGGTCGCCCGCAGCATGAAAGAAACATTGCTGGCCGATCCACGCGCCGTCGCCGATGCGCATCACGCCCGCGTGGTAGCCCTTGAGGATGGTCTGGTGGCCGACGTAGACGTCGCGCCCGACGTGCACGTTCTCCGGGTGGAAGACGAGCACGCCTTCCTCGAAGACGCAGCCTTCGCCGCACGAGGCGAGCGCCTCGCGGGTAGAGGCGCCAGAGCCGTGGCTGCGTCGTTGCATCGGGGCGAGCGAAGCGCGTCGGGGAGGGGCGGTCAAGCCGCGGGTCTCAGCGCGGGGCCGTGATCTGCTCGCGCGCGTAGCCCGCGCCCTCGAGGCCGAGCGCCATCGCCTCGCTCACGAGCTCGAGCGCGGCGTCGGGGCGCCCGACCGAGTGCAGGAGCAGGCCCGTGAAGACGAGGTTGCGGGCCGGGTCGTGGATCGCGGCCTCACGCGTCCAGCCCGGCAGCGGGCCGGTGAGCGGGGGGCCGCGGTCGGGGATGTCGCCCGGGAGCGCGACCCCGAGGCCCGAGGGAGGCAGCCCCGCCATGAGCGCGCGCGCGGCGTGGCGCGCCTGACCGAACCGCCAGATGGCTTCGCCCCGCGTCTCGTTCACCCGCGCCGCGACCTCGAGCGCCTCCCCGGAGAAGGGCGCCGCGCGCTCGATGGTGGCGGACGCCGTGTGCGGGCTTGGCGGCGCGCCCTCGCAGGCCGAGTCGGTCCAGACCATCCAGCCCACCCCGCACGGGAGCCGGCCGAGCGGCTCGCTCAGCGCGACGGACTCCACGAGCACGGGACGCGTGGGGTTCGCGCTCAGCAGCCGGCGCATCCGGCCGCGCTGCCCTCCCGGGCCGACGAGCGGCATCGGAGTCAGCGAGGGGTGCGCGGCGAAGAGGTGCTCCCAGTACCAGCGCGACGAGGAGAGTCCGGTCGCGACGATCGCCACGTCCGGGCGCACGCCGTCGACCTCCTGGGCGAAGATGAGCGGAGCGACCCAGTGATCCGCGGTCACGACGAGGATCGCGTCCTCGGGCGCCTCCGCGAGCGCGCCTCGCGCCATCGCCTCCGCGAGCGAGGGATCGTCACGGCGGGCGAGGAGGTGGCCCGGCGAGACGACGAGCGCGAGCAGCGGCAGCAGGGCCGCGAGCGGCGCGTAGCGCACGTACCGCGCGTGCCGGGCCGCCAGCTGCGCGAGGCCGCCCACACCCGCCGCCGCCAGCCAGAAGGGGACCAGGAAGTAGCCGCGGTAGTCCGGCACGTCGGGGTGGAAGACGACGTTCGCCGCGACGAAGCCGACGCACACCGTCGCCGTGATCGGGAGCGCGAAGCGCAGGCCGCGCGGGCGCTTGGCGAGGGCGACGAACCCGACGGCGCCGAGCACGACCACGGGGAGAGTCCCATGGGAGAACGACCACTCCACGAGATCCACGAGGTGCGCGATCCAGGTGGGGAAGTCGATCGACTGGTTGTGCGCGTAGTCCTCGCCGCGGACGTAGGAGAGGAAGCCGGACCAGGTCGTGGGCGCCCCCCAGGCGAAGACGCGCGGGGCGCGGGAGGAGGCCAAGGGGAGATACAGATAGGAGGCGCAGGTGGTGAGCCCGAACGCGAGCGCGGCGACGAGCGCCTGGCGGATCGCGGGCGCGCTCGAGGGGTTGGCTTCCGCCTCCGAGTCCGCCTCCGAGTCCGCTTCCGCTTCCGCCTCCGCCTCCGCGTCCGCCTCCGAGTCCGCCTCCGCTTCCGCCTCCGCCTCCGCTTCCGCTTCCGCTTCCGCTTCCGCCTCCGCCTCCGCCTCCGCCTCCGCCTCCGCCTCCGCCTCCGCCTCCGCCTCCGCCTCCGCCTCCGCCTCCGCTTCCGAGTCCGCCTCCGAGTCCGAGTCCGCTTCCGAGTCCGCCTCCGAGTCCGCTCCCGTTCCCGTTCCCGTTCCCGTTCCCGTTCCCGTTCCCGTTCCCGTTCCCGTTCCCGTTCCCGTTCCCGTTCCCGCTGCCGTTCCCGTTCCCGTTCCCGCTCCCGCTCCCGTTCCCGTTCCCGTTCCCGTTCCCGTTCCCGTTCCCGTTCCCGTTCCCGTTGCCGTTCCCGTTCCCGTTGCCGTTCCCGTTCCCGTTGCCGTTCCCGTTCCCGCTCCCGCTCCCGCTCCCGCTGCCGTTCCCGTTCCCGCTGCCGTTCCCGCTGCGATTCCCGCTGCTGTTCCCGCTGCTGTTGCCGTTGCCGTTCCCGTTCCCGCTCCCGAGTCCGCTCCCGACCTACGGTTCGCCCGTGCGCGCAAGGCCGCCTTCGCCTTGGGGGCGGCGTCTCTCTCGAGCGGACCCGGCGTGGCTGGCGCGCGGCGACCGAGCGCGCGACTGGCGAGCAAGACGGCCGCGGCGATGACGCCGGCGAAGGCGATGATGGCGTGGGTGGCGGCGGCGAGGCCGAGGGCCACGGCGGGCGCGAGGCCCGACCGATCGTGGGCGAGGCGCGCGAGCGCCCAGAGGACGAAGAGCGACGCGAGGGTATAGACCTCCACTCGAGTGGACGGCTCCCAGGCGATCATCGACAGGCCGGCGCCGAAGAGGGCCAGCGCGCGGGCCGCCGCGTGGAGGCGCGTCTCGGCCGGGCCGGCCAGGGCGTCGACGAGCGACCAGGCGGGCAGGACGCAGAGGGAGCCCGCCAGCGCGCTGAGGAGCGTCAATCCGAAGTGCACCGAGACACCGGGCAGGTGCGCGAAGAGCCAGCCGACCAGGGTGTGGATGGGCTGCCCGATCGGGTGGCCCACGCCCAGCTCCGCCGCGACGAGCGCCAGCTCGGGGCTGTCGTAGAAGGTCATGCCCGGCGCCATCGTCAGCGCGTAGACCACGAACACGCTCGCCGCGGTCAGCGCCGCCTCGAGCGGGCGCGAGGCGGGCAGGCCCCAGAGTCTCAAGCCGTCTCCTCTTCGGGCGAGAGCGGGACGACCAGCTGGCTGAGGCCGCCGAGGCCGGAGACCGCGAGCTGCGTGCCCCAGATGAGCAGCGAGGCCGCGACCGCGTCCGCCTCCGCCACGCCGAGGTAGGTCGCGCAGAAGTAGACGAACGCGCCCTCCCGGAAGCCCGCCCCGCCGATGGAGAAAGGGATGTACGTGGCGGCCATCGCGAGCGGCACGACGACGAACGCGTCGCCAAGCGTGACCGCGCCGCCCGTGACCGACGCGAGGAGGAACCAGCCGGTCAGCGCCACCAGCCCCTGCGTCCCGAGCGAGACGCCGAGCGCGCCGGCGAAGGGCAGGGGGCGCTCGATCACGGGGATGGACGCCGCGAGCGCGCCGAGCTTGCCGGGCAGACGCGGCGCGATGCGGCGGCTGAGCGCGACGAACCCGATGCCGGCCGCGGCGGCCATCAGGCCCAGCGCGGAGAGGAAGAGCACGTCTTCGGTGCCTGGCAGGGGGCGCAGGAGGTTCGCGCCGCTCACCAGGAGCAACAGGCCGCTCAGGCCGAGCGCGCGCTCCACGAGCACCACCGTCATCGACGCCGTCGTGCCGCGCTCGCCGAAGCTCTGGCGCGTGACCACGCCGCGCACCACGTCGCCGCCGACGCCGCCCGGGACGTAGTTGTTGTAGAAGAAGCCGACCCAGTACACGTGGGTCAGGCGCGCGAGGGAGGGGCGTCGCGGCGCTCCGTAGGCGGCGAGCAGCATGCGCCAGCGGATCGCGCCCACCCAAAGGTTGGCGAAGGTCGTGGCGCACGCCGCGAGGAACGCCCAGCCGCTCACGCGCGCGAACGCGCCGCCCAGCTCGTCCGGGTCGACGATGCTGAGGATGTACGCGAAGGCCGCCGCCGTGCCGCCGAAGCGCAGCCCGCGCCAGAGCCACTTCTTCCACTGGCCGTCCGGTCGCGGGTCCCCCGACGGCGGAGCGGGCGTGCCCGTCGAAGAAGGAGAGGTGGCGCTCATCGGCTCGGCGTGGGGGAGCGCGACGCGATCACTGGAGCGTGATCGCCCGGCGCACCGTCTGCCCGGGCGGGATGTCGATGCTGACGCGGCGGCTGCCCGCCTCGGGGTTCGTGCAGACGACCGTGTGCCGCCCCGGCGGCAGCTGGAAGTTCACCACCGGCGTCTGCCCAGCGTTCCGCCCGTCGATCGTGACGTTGCACCACGGGTTGCTGTTGAACGTGAGTCGGCCCGGCTCGTTCGACGTCGGCGCGGCGACCTCCTGCGAGCCACGCGAGCGGCCCCCGCCACCGCGGCGCTCCCGGAGCTCCACGGTGATCTCGGTCGCCTCTCCGCTCGTCAGCTCCACCGTGCGCTCGTCGCTCCGGTGCCCGCTGCGCGAGACGGTGATGGGGTAGTTGCGCGTGGGGACGCGGAACTCGTAGGGCGAGCCGCCGTCGTGCCACTCCCCGTCGAAGCGCACGCGCGCGTCCGTTGGCTCGGTCGTGATCCGCAGGATGCTCTCGCCTTCGGAGAGGGGCGTGCGTTCGAGCTCGAAGCTCAGCTCCGCGACTTGCCCCGCCTGCAGACTGAGGGTTTCGTTGCGGGTGACGTAGCCGTCCAGCGCGAGGGCCAGCGTGTGCGTCTCCCCGGGCGTGATCTCGGGCACGGTGGCGGGGGAGACCAGCTCCGTGTCGCGGCCGTCGAGCAGGACCCGCGCGCCCGCGGGGATGGTCCTCACCCGCACCACGCCGAAGTCGCTCGCGCTCGGGCGCTCGAGCGTGATGCTCAGGTCGGCCCGCGGATCGCCTTCGGTCAGGGACACGCGCTCGGTGTGCGGCGCGAAGCCCTCGTGCGTGAGCTTGACGCTGTAGGCCGCGCCCACCGGCAGCTGCTCGAGCACGGCCGGGGTGCGCTCGCTGCGCCGGTCCCCGTCGATCCAGATCGCCGCGCCCGCGGGTGTGCTCTCGATGGCCAGCACGCCCGGTCCCGTCGGCACGCTGGGCTCGGGCGGCGGGCGCGTCAGGAACCAGCCGACGCCGCCGATCGCCGCGAGAACGACCACCGCGAGCATGATCCACGGCGCCTTGCTCGGCGGCTTGCTGCGGACGAACGAGCCGTAGCTGCCGCCCGGGAGCGAGTGCTCCATCGAGTCGGCCTCTTCGGCCGCCTGGGCGGCGAGGACCTCGGCGAGCTGCCGGCCCTCGGCCATCATCTGCTTCTGCGCGTCGAGCTTGTCCTGGAAGAGGTCCTGCATCCATGCGCCGAGCGAGATCGCGCTGACCTTCAGCTGCTCGGAGCGGATGTAGTCCTCGAGATCCGCCTGCATCTCGCTCGCCGTCTGGTAGCGGCGCGAGGTGTCCTTCTCGAGGCTGCGGAGGATGATCTCCTCGAGGCGCGGGCTCAGGTTCGGGTTGAGCTGGCGCGGCTGCGGGTACTCGTCCTCCACGATCTTGCGGAGGGTCTCCATCTCGTTCTTGCCGCGGAAGAGGCGCCGCCCCGTGCACAGCTCGAAGAGCATGATGCCGAGGGAGAAGATGTCGCTGCGCTTGTCGAGGTCGAGGCCCTGAGCCTGCTCGGGGCTCATGTACGGGACCTTGCCCTTGAGCTGGCCGCTGCCCGTGTCCTCCATGCCGCCTCGGCCCGCCTTCGCGATGCCGAAGTCGACGAGCTTCACGTCGCCGGTGAAGGTCACGAGGATGTTCTGCGGGCTGACGTCGCGGTGCACGATGCCCATCGCCTCGCCGTCGAGGTCGCGCTTCTCGTGCGCGTAGGCGAGGCCGGCGCAGCAGCCCATCACGATCGCGAGCGCGTGCTCGAGCGGGAAGGACGTGACGCCCTTCTTCTTCATCTGGCGGACGAGCGAGCGCAGATCCTCGCCGTGGACGTGCTCCATCGCGATGTAGAACTGCCCGTCGACCCGGCCGACGTCGTAGATGTGCGCGACGTTCGGGTGGTTCAGGGTCGCGGCGATCCGCGCCTCCGCGAGCAGCATCTCGATGAAGCTCTCGTCCTTCACCAGGTGGGGCAGGACGCGCTTGACGACGATGAGCTTCTCGAACCCCGCGACCGACTTCTGCAGAGCCAGGAACAGCTCCGCCATGCCGCCCACCGCGAGCTTGCGCATGAGCGTGTACTTGCCGAATCGCATCGGCATGGCCGGGCCTTCGCTCTCGGGCGTGGGCCCTTGGGGCGCGCTGCCGGGCGGAGGGGGCGGCGCCTGCGCGGGTGCTTCAGACACTCTCGGGGTCCTCGGGAGAGGGAGACGCGGTCACGGAGGACACGTTGGGCCCCCCGAGTATGGCACGCCGATGCCGCACCGTGTCAACCGCGTCCAGCCCGTGCCGTAGCTCGTCACAGAGCGCCTCGGTGCGCTCCTCGAGCTCGTCTCGGGTCTGGGTGAGCCAGGCGGTGATGGTGGGCAGCTCCTCGTCGCGGATGGCGAGGCGAGGGCGGCGCGAGAGGATGCGCTCCAGCCGGCGCGCGACCTCCTTGGGGTCGCGATAGCCCTCGGGCAGGCCGTGGTCCTGCAGTCGGGACTGGAGCTGCTCGAACGGCTCGGGCCCGCCGTGGAACGCGAGACCCAGGGGGGCGGCCGGCAGCTGGATCGCTTCGAGGTACAGCGCCCGCGCCTCGGGGTGGCGCTCGAGCAGGACCCCGTCGAGCAGCAGCTCGGTCCCCACGTGGGCCACCGCGCGCGAGGCCCCTCGGCCGACACCCCGCGCCTCGAGCACCTCGGCGCCGCCGTTGCACCAGTAGAGGAAGGTGGGGAGGCCGTGGAACACGAGGTCGGCGGCGTGGTGATGGTCCACGCCCGCCGACACGACGTCGTCCGCGGCCTCGCGGAAGCGCGTGCCGCACATGGAGGCGAAGTCGGGCATCATCGCGCCGAGCACCCAGCGGGGATCGTCGTGCTCCCAGAGCGCCGCCACCGCATGCCCGAAGAAGTTCACGCGCGAAACCTATCGCGCGCTCGACCCTCTTGCACTCCAGCCGCGTCCTCGGCCATAGTTCGCGCCATGGAGAACGCCCACACGCAGGTGTACCGCCGCTTTTTCGCGATCACGCTGTCCGTCATCCCCGGGGTGAACCTGGTGTTGGGTCTCGCGGCGCTGGTCCTGTGGCTGCTCGCGGACCTGGCCGGGATGGAGTGGGGCTGGGCGCTGGGCGTCGCGGCCATCGTGCTCTGCCTGACCTTCGTCGGCTGGATCTTCGTGGGTCTCGGCCTGCAGAAGTGGGCCGAGGACAAGAGCGCCGGCATGCTCTTCGGGCTCAACGCGCCGTTCATGCTCGTCGACTTCGCGTTCCTCGCCTGGCTCTTCTGGCACACCGTGGTCGGCTTCCTCATGGGCGGCCATGAAGAAGAGGCGCGGGTCGTGGTCGAGACGCTCAGCCGGCTCGTCTGAGCCAGCCCTCGATCTCCTGCGAGAGCGCCGACGCATCCGTGAGGGCGTCGGCGTTCGTCCATGTGAGCGACTCGCCTTCGCCGAGGCGCCCTTCGCCCCGAAACCAGGTGCGCTGCCGCCGCGTGTAGACGCGGGTGGCCTTGTACGCGAGCCGCTCGGTCTCCTCGATCGGGACGGCCTGCTGCAGGTGCTCGACGATCTGGGCGTAGCCGACGCTCTTGAGCGGCGGGACGTGCCCGTGCCGCGCGAGGACGCCGCGGACCTCGTCGACCCAGCCGGCGTCGAGCATCGCTCGGATGCGCGCCTTCAGCTTCGGGTAGAGGCGCTCGCGCGGCAGGTCGAGCACGTAGAAGCGCAGCGGGTAGCGCGGCCCGCCCTGCGCGTGGCGCGCGTGGTGCGCGCTCAGCGGCTCTCCGGTCTGGGTGTAGACCTCGAGCGCGCGCACGATGCGGAGCGCGTCGTTGGGGTGGATGCGGCTCGCGGCTTCGGGATCGATCTGCCCGAGCCGCGCGTGGAGCGCGGGCAGATCCGCGGCCGCCTCCGCCTCGAGGGCGGCGCGGATGGCGGGATCCGGCGCGGGGAGCGGCGCGAGGCCGCGGGTCAGCGCGCGCAGCCAGAGCCCGGTGCCGCCGACGACGATCGGCAGGTGGCCGCGCGCGGCGATGTCCTCGATGGCCGCGTCCGCGAGCGCCGCGTACCGCGCCGCGTCGATCGTCTCCGTCGGCGCCAGGAGATCGATGAGGTGGTGGCGCACGCCGCCCAGCTCGTCCGGGCGCGGCTTGGCGGATCCGACGTCGAGCTCGGTGTGGATCTGCACGCTGTCGGCCCCGACGAGCTCGCCTCCGAAGCGCCTCGCGAGCGCGATCGCCGCCGCCGTCTTGCCCGCCGCGGTCACCCCGCCGACGACGAGGATCTTCGGCTTCAACGGCCCAGCCTCCGCTCGAGGTCGCCGAAGCTCACCGAGAAGACGACCGGGCGGCCGTGGGGGCAGTGACCGCCGAAGTCCTCCACCCGATCCATCTTCGCGAGCAGGGCGCGGCACTCCTCGACCGAGAGCGGGTCGCCGGCGCGGATCGAGCCGTGACAGGCCATCGTCGCGAGCGCCATGTCCACCCGGTCGCCGAACGCGCGCTCTCCGCTCCTCGAGAGCTCCGCCAGGACGTCCCGCATGAGCGTCTCCGGCGAGGCGCGCTTCACCAGCGCGGGCACCGCGTGCACCGCGACGCTGCGCTCGCCGAGCGGGACCACGTCGAGCCCGACCGCGAGCAGGGCCTCGCGCTGCTCCTCGCAGATCACGACCTCCTCTTCGCTCAGCTCGACGCGCTCCGGCATCAGCAGCCGCTGGGTCGCCACCGCGCGGTCCCGGTGGGTGCGCCGCAGCTGGTCGTAGCGGACGCGCTCGTCGGCGGCGTGCTGGTCGATGATGTGCAGCCCGTCCTGCCCTTCGCAGACGATCAGCATCTTGCGCATCTGCCCGAGCACCCGCAGCGAAGCGAAGAAGCCGGTCTCGCCCAGGAGGTCCGGCGGAAGCGTGGGGGGCTCGAAGGGGACGGCGCCCTCGAAGAGGTCCGGCGCGTAGGGCCTGGGCTCGTGGCTCGCGTTCTCGAACGCGGCCGGGCCATCCGCCGCGCCGGAGAGGCCCCACGGATCGGGCTCGCTGGTGGTGCTCGGAGACGGAGGCGGGGAGGGCGGCGCGCCGCCCAGGCGCTGGTTCCAGAACCCGCCGCCGCGCGCGCCGGGGCCCGCCCACGCGCTGGTGCCGAGCCCGGAGGCGAGCGTCCGGGTGATCGCGTCGAGCACCTCGCGGCCGCGCGCGAAGCGCACCTCGGCCTTCTGCGGATGCACGTTCACGTCGACCTCGTTCGGGTCGAGCTCCACGTAGACGACGCCGACCGGGTAGCGACCCGGCGGGAGCACGGAGCCGTAGGCGAACGAGACCGCGCGCGAGAGCGCCCGATCCTTGACCGGGCGGCGGTTGACGAAGAGGTGCAGGCCCCCCGCGCCGGCCCGGGCTCGCTCGGGGGCGCCGAGCAGCGCGAGCACCGACACGCCATCGCGGGAGCCCTCGACGGTGTTCAGCCGCTCGTTGCCGAACACCATCGTCGCGCGCTGGGCCGCGCTCTCGCTCGGGAGCAGCTCGAGGTTGCGGCGCCCGTCCCGGAAGAGCAGCAGCCGCACGTCGGGGTGGGCCAGGGCGGCGCGCTTGCAGACCTCGGTGATCCGCGCCGACTCGGTGCCGATCGACTTCAGGAATTTTCGTCGCGCGGGCACGTTGTAGAAGAGCTCGCGCACCGAGACGGTCGTGCCGGGCGCGCAGCCGACCTCGCGGATCTCCGCGTCCGCCCCGCCGTCGACGCGCACCCGCGTGCCCGCCACCGCGTCGCGCGGCCGGGTCAACAGCTCGAAGCGGCTCACCGACGCGATCGACGGCAGCGCCTCGCCGCGAAACCCGAGCGTGCCGATCGCGTTCAGGTCCTCCAGCCGGGCGATCTTGCTCGTGGCGTGCCGGCGCACGGCGAGCGCCGCGTCCTCGGGATCCATGCCCGTGCCGTCGTCCGTGATGCGGATCTCGCGGGTCCCACCCGCCGCGATCTCGATGCGGATCGTGGTGGCCTCGGCGTCGATCGCGTTCTCGAGCAACTCCTTCACGACCGAGGCCGGTCGCTCCACGACCTCGCCGGCCGCGATCTGGTCGGCCAGGGCGTCGTCGAGGACTCGGATGCGGCCGCCCATCGAGGGACGGTTATCATCGGGCCCGATCGGCGTCGAGCCTCCTCACGGGCTCAGCACGCTTGCCGCTCGTGGCGGCGGCCCGTTAGGATCCCACCCAAGCCCGCCTCGGCGGCGCGGTCCGTCTCCACTGAGGCGGAAGAGCCTGTGATTCCCACTTCCTTCCCACCCATGCCGCGCCCGTCCTCGCGATTCGAGTCATGAAGATCTGTCCGTCCTGCAAGACCGAGTTCGCGGGGGGCGAGGTCTTCTGTCCGAACGACGGCGCGCGCCTCGTCACCGCTTCCCAGTGGGACGGGCCGACCAAGATCGGCGACGGGGAGGATCCGATGATCGGGACCATCCTCTCCGAGCGCTACAAGATCTTGAAGCAGATCGGCGAGGGCGGGATGGGCCTCGTGTACGAAGCCGAGCACGTCGCCATCGGCAAGCGGGTCGCCCTCAAGGTGCTCCGCGACGACTTCTCGGGCCGGCCCGAGGTCGTCGAGCGGTTCAAGCAGGAGGCGCGGAGCGCGAGCCGGATCGGCAACGATCACATCGTCGACATCTCCGACTTCGGCACGACGCCGAGCGGCGCGAGCTACTTCGTGATGGAGCTGCTCGAGGGCGAGGACCTCGCGGAGGTGCTCCAGCGGGAGGGGCAGCTGCCGCTCGCGCGCGCGGCGGACATCATCTTGCAATGCTGCAAGGCGCTCGGCGCGGCGCACAGCAAGGGCATCGTGCACCGCGACATGAAGCCCGAGAACATCTTCCTCACCGAGCGGGACGGCCGACACGACTTCGTGAAGATCGTCGACTTCGGCATCGCGAAGATGAGCGACATCGAGACCGACGGCGCGCCGGGCCGGAAGCTCACGAAGACCGGCATGATCTTCGGCACGCCCGAGTACATGTCGCCCGAGCAGGCGGCGGGCAAAGAGCTCGACCACCGGGTCGATGTCTACGCGCTCGCCGTCATCCTCTTCGAGATGCTGACGGGCCGCGTCCCCTTCGTGGGCGACACGTTCATGGGGATCCTCACCCAGCACATGTTCGAGGACCCGCCCCCCATGCACGACGTGAACCCGCACGTCGACGTCCCCGAGGCGGTGGTGGGGTTCATCTACCGAGGCCTCGCGAAGGACGCGGACCAGCGCTACCAGAGCTGCGACGAGATGGGCGGCTGCCTCTCCGAGGCGATGGCGGGTCGCTTCGAGGGCTCGACCACCTACGTCGGATACGGCTCGCCCGTGCCCGGTGCGCGCGGCGGCGCGGCGCGCGTGATGACGCCCGAGACGACCCACGGCGGCATCCCGGCCGTGAAGTCCGGCCCTCCGATGGGGCTCATCGTCGGCGTCGCCACGCTGCTCGTCGCCGTCGCGGTCGGAGGGGGCGTGGTCTGGTACCTCGGGCAGAACGGCGAGACGGACCCGACCGGCGGCGAGCCGATCGCGAACGCGCCCGTCGACTCCGGCGTGGTCGCTGCGTTGCCGGCGACGCCCGACGCGGGCGTGGCGGCGGCCCCCGAGGTGGACGCAGGGCCCGCGATGGTCACCGTCAGCGTCAACAACGAGCCGAGCGTGCGCGTGTACGTCGAGGACCGCGGCGAGGTGTGCGCGGAGACGCCGTGCAGCTTCGAGACCCTGGCCGGGGAGAACATCACGGTCCGAGCCCGCCGCGGTCGCCATCAGGGCGAGATGGAGATCGCGCCCACGGAGAACACGGCCATTCAACTCGCGATGCAGCGCATCCGGCCGTCGGTGGGGCGAGGCGGCGGCGGAAGCAAGCAGGGCGGCGGCGACACCAGCGGCGGCGGGAGCCGAGGCGGAGGGGGCTCGGGAGACCTCAAGATCCCGGACATCTTCCGCAGCCCGCGCTGACGTCGCTGGGTGATCGTCGGCGGCTGCGTCGGGCTTCCGGGGCGCGCGGCAGCCGCGGCCGGTACTTCTCTCCGCTCCGCAGCAGCCTCCGAGTCGGCTTCCGCGACGGCCTCCGCGACCGAGTCCGGATCCGCTTCCGAGTCCGCGCCCGCTTCCGAGTCCGCGCCCGCTTCCGAGTCCGCGCCCGCTTCCGAGTCCGCGCCCGCTTCCGAGTCCGCGCCCGCTTCCGAGTCCGCGCCCGCTTCCGAGTCCGCGCCCGCTTCCGAGTCCGCGTCCGCTTCCGCATCCGCGCCCGCCACCGAGTCCGCATCCGCGCCCGCTTCCGAGTCCGCTTCCGCGACCGAGTCCGCGCCCGCATCCGCGCCCGCATCCGCGCCCGCTTCCGAGTCCGCGCCCGCTTCCGAGTCCGCGCCCGCTTCGAGTCCGCGCCCGCTTCCGAGTCCGCGCCCGCTTCCGAGTCTGCGCCCGCTTCCGAGTCTGCGCCCGAGCTCGGGTTCGGGGACGATCCTACCCATCTACCCGGACTGCGCGAGTGGCTCTCGGGGCGCGCGGGCGATCAGCCGGGGGGCCACGCGAAGGAGAGGTAGATCACCATCGCGATGTAGATCGGGACCAGCACCAAGAGGGCGCGCAGGGCGAAGCCGAAGAAGGAAGGCATCTTGTAGCCGACCTCCTCCGCGATGGCCTTCACCATGAAGTTCGGGCCGTTGCCGATGTAGGTGTTGGCGCCCATGAAGACGGCCGCCGTGCTGATGGCGACGAGGAAGGTCTCGGGGACGGTGCCCTCGGTGAGCTGGAGCATCACCGCGCCGTCCTGCTGGATGTGCAGGCCGATCGCCGTGGCCAGGAAGGTCAGGTAGGTCGGGGCGTTGTCGAGCATGGAGCTCAGGCCGCCCGTGACGAGGAAGAATTGCCAGGGCGCGTCCAGGCCGAGCTCGCCGCCGCGCGCTTCGAGGAGGGCGAGGGCAGGCACCATGGTCACGAAGATGCCGGCGAAGAGGATCGCTACCTCGAGGATGGGGCCGTAGGTGAAGCCGTTGGCCTTGCGCGCCGGGCGGGGGCCCGCGAAGACGCTGACGAGGGTGAGCGCCACCATCGCGCCCTCGCGCCACGGGGTCGGCAGGAAGATGGCGACGATCACGCCCAGGAGGAGCGGGACGTTCAGCCAGCCCTGGAGGCTCAGGGGAACGCGCTCGACCTCGTCGCGCGCGATGTTCTTCGCCTGCTCCTTGGCGTAGGCGCGTCGATCGAAGGCGTAGAAGACGACGAGCAGGTACCCGACCGCCATCAGCCAGAAGGGCCAGAGCTTGAGCGTCCACTCGAACGGGACGCCGCGCAGGTAGCCGAGGAAGAGCGGCGGGTCGCCCATCGGGGTGAGCAGGCCGCCACAGTTCGACACCACGAGGATGAAGAAGAACGGCAGGTGCGCGACGTGCTCACGCTGGCCGTTCGTCCGGAGCATCGTCCGGATCAGCAACATGCTGGCGCCGGTCGTGCCGATCAGGTTGGCCAGCACGGCGCCGATCGCGAGGATGGCGGTGTTGGTGCCGGGGCTCGCCCGGAGATCGCCCGAGACGTGGATGCCGCCCGCGATGACGTAGAGCGAGCCGAGCAGGGCGATGAACGAGACGTACTCGTGCCCGCTGTGCTGAAGCCCCTCCGGGTACTTCCACAGCAGGTAGCCCACCATCGGCGTCGCCACGACGGCCGTGAAGATGCCGCGGTTCTTGTTGCTCTCCCACCAATGGTGGGCGACCAGCGGGAGCACCGCGATCCCGAGCAGCATCACCGCGAAGGGGATCACCGCCCAGAGCGGGACCGAGCTACCGAAGTGCTCCATGACGTGGGGGCCCTGCTACTACGTGCGCCGATTCTTCGCAAGCTCAGCCGCCGTCCGAGACGCCGCCATCGGCGACCCCGGAGTCCGGCGAGCCGGTCATGACACACGCGCCGGCGACGCAGACCCGCATGCCCATGCAGCTGTTGCCGCACATGTTGCAGTGGTCGGCGTCGGTCAGCGTGTCGGTGCAGCCGTCCGCGCAGCACGTGGGCGTCAGCCCGCCGCACGCCGCGCCGCCGCCCACGCTGCCCATGTCTCCGTTGCACACGCACCGCCCGCCCATGCACATCTCGCCTGCGCCGCAGCTCACGCCGCAGCCGCCGCAGTTGTTCTCGTCGGTGGCCGTGTCCACGCAGCCGTCCCCGGCGCAGCACGTGTCCCCCGCGCCGCAGGCCGCGCCGCCCTCACAGCGGCAGGCGGAGCCCATGCAGGTCTCGCCGCTGTCGCAGGTGACGCCGCAGCCGCCGCAGTTGCTCGCGTCGGTCGCCGTGTTGACGCAGCCGCCCGGACAGCAGCTGTCCATGCCGGAGCAGGCGGGCCCCCCGGCGCAGCGACACGAGGTGCCGTTGCAGGTCTCGCCCGTGTCGCAGGTGACGCCGCAGCCGCCGCAGTTGGTCACCGTGTTCAAGGCCACGCAGCTGGCGCCGCAGCAGCGCTGGCCGCTGACGCACGCCGGGCCCGTGGGCCGCGTGGTGCCGCCGCAGGCGCAGTCGCCGGCCGCGTTGCACGACTCGTTCATGCCGCAGGTCGTGCCGCACGCGCCGCAGTTCGAGGTCGAGAACGCCACCTCGCAGTAGGGCGCGCCCGCGGCGCAGTCGAGCCTCCCCGCCGCGCAGACGCAGCTCCGCGACACGCAGCTCGCGTTGCCGCCGCAGTTGTTGCCGCAGGCGCCACAGTTCGCGTTGGTGTCGATGTTGGTCTCGCACCCGTTGGCGTGGTTGCCGTCGCAGTTCGCCCAGCCGTCGTTGCAGCTCGCGATCCGACAGGTGCCCCCCGAGCACATCGGGGTCGCGTTCGCGAGGCTGCAGGCGTCGCCGCAGCTCGCGCAGTCGCTGACCGTGCCGAGGCGCCGCTCGCAGCCGTTGGCGTCGTTCATGTCGCAGTCCGCCCAGCCGCTCGAGCAGCTGACGATCTCGCAGCGGCGAGAGGCGCAGGTCTGGGTCGCGTTGGCCAGGCTGCAGCCCACGCCGCACGCGTTGCAGTTCGCGAGGGTGCGCAGGTCCACCTCGCAGCCGTCTCCCGGCAGCCCGTTGCAGTCGGCGAAATTGGGCTCGCAGGTCGTGATCTCGCACCGCCCCGCGTTGCAGCGCTCCCCCGCGTTCGGCAGGGCGCAGCTGCGCCCGCAGCCCCCGCAGTGGGAGAGGCTGGTGAGCGTGTCCGTCTCGCAGCCGTCGCGGTCGGGCAGGCCGCCGTTGCAGCTGGCGAGGTTGGGCGCGTCGCACTCGCAGATGCGGTCCGTGCAGACGGTGCTCGCGCCGCAGACCACGCCACATCCGTTGCAGTTGTTCGGGTCGTCCGTCACGACGATACACGCGCTGCCGCAGCAGAGGTTCGCCTCGGGGCCGGCCGCCGCTTCGGGGCAGGCCTGGACCTCGGTGGCCGTGCCCATCGCCGCGCCGCAGGTGCAGACGCCGCTCACGCAGCTCTCGCCTTCCCCACAGCCGCGCCCGCAGGCCCCGCAGTTTGCCGGATCCGAGTCGAGGTCCACGCAGCCGATGCCGCCGCCACAGCAGTCCGGGGTGGCGCCCTCGCAGGCCGCGTCGCCCGGCTCCGCCGTGCAGTCGCAGACCCCTCCGCTGCAGCGGTCGGCGCTCGTGATGTCACAAGCGAGCCGGCAGCCGCCGCAGTTCGTGAAGGAGTCGGCGTAGCTCACCAGCCCCGCGCTCACGCAGCCGACGCTGTTGGTCGGGTCGAGGACCTCGTCCACCACGCCGTCGCAGTTGTTGTCGACTCCGTCGCAGCAGCCGTCGGTGCCCATCACCCCGCCCGCGCAGTGGTCGGGCTGATCGGGGTTGATCGAGGCGCCGGGCACCGCGCCCATGGCCATCTCGCACATCGGCGGCTCGACGTAGCCGTCCCCGTCGATGTCGTCGTCGCAGCTGCGGTCGTCGTCGAGCAGACAGCTCTGCGCCACGCCGTCCTCGCAGCGATCGATCAACACCTCGTTCATGGCGCGTCGATAGGTCAGCGGGTCGGTGTCGTCGCAGTCGACGGGCGGCTCCTGCCCGTCCTGGTCCATGTCGCCCGGCGGGCAGCTCTCGTCGAGCATGCCGTCGAGGTCCTCGTCGATCGTGTTGCCGCAGCGCTCGCGTGCGTCGGGGTGGACCGCCGGGTCGCAGTCGTTGGCGCGTGGCTCGCACGGCTCGCCCGGATCCTCGAGCCCGCAGGCGGGGTAGCCGTCGCCGTCGTCGTCCGCCTCTCGGCACTCGTCGAGCTCGTCCGTCAACCCGTTGCAGTTGTTGTCGACGCCGTCGCACACCTCGGCCGCGCCTGGGTTGATCGCCGCGGGGTCGCAGCCGTCGCACTGCGACGCGCGGTCGACGCAGTCGGGGAAGCGATCCTCGAGGCTGCACTGCTCGATCCCGTCGCCGTCCTCGTCGCAGCAGGCGTCCTCGCCGCTGCAGTCCTGGTCGATCCCGTCGAGGCAGGTGTCGATGGCGCGCGGGTTGACCTCGGGGTTGTTGTCGTTGCAGTCACAGCCGACGGTCGCGCCCGGCGCGCACGCCACGACGCCGTCCATGTCGTTGTCGCCGCAGGCCTCTTCGACGTCGCCGTCGCAGTCCTCGTCCACGCCGTTCTGGCACTGGAAGCCGGCCCCCGGGAAGATCATGTCGTTCGAGTCGTCGCAGTCGCTCGCGCGCATCTCCGGGCACAGGTAGTCGGTGTCCTCGCAGGCGCGCTCGCCGCCCCCTTCGCTGCGCTCGCGGCACGACGTGGCGGCGCTCGAGAGCCAGGTGTCTCCGTCCAGATCGAGCGCGCCGACGGGCCCCACCAGCACCACCGAGTCCGTGACGACCCCGGTGACGCCGTAGCAGCGCGTCGCGACGAGGACACCGTCGTCGGGCGTCTTCGCGACCATGTGCACGAGGATGGTGCTCGGGCGGTCGAGCTCGATCCCGACCCGCAGAGGGTTGTCCTCGAGGTCTCGCTGGGACCGGGCGGGCGTGAACACGCGCGGCGCGGGCATCGCGGGCGGCAGGCTCGGGGAGTCGAGGGAGACCACCGTCACCGACAGCTCGGACACGTCGGCCTGGGCGTAGAGCTCGATCTGCACGCCGCTGGAGCCCGGATCGCACGCGGCGAGCAACGAGCAGCCCAGGAGAGTGAAGAGGAGACGCGAAGGGGAAGCCACTGCGGGCCAGCATATCACCGGCGGCAGCCCATTGAAGTACCGAGCCCGCAGGATCTTGGAGACCGGCGCCGAGGGCCTCCGCGTGACAGAGTCCCGCCCATGGGCGGCGGTTGGATCGGTTACATCTACGCGATCGGGGGCTGCATGCTGTTGGTGCTGCTCATCGGTGGCTCCACCATGGTGCTCTACGCGGTCGCCCGCGCGCGGGGGGACGGCAAGACCAAGGGCCACGTGAGCTCGGTCTCGCGAGGTGAGGGACCCGACGAGACCGCTTGATCCCCTCGGGTAGCCCGCTATGGTCCGCGGCTCGCCTCGCCAGAAGCATGCGCGACGAAGAGCTGGACGGGCTCACCAAGGCCCAGCACGACCTCGAGTGGTCCCGCCTCGTGGAGGCGGTGGCGGCGCGATGCACCGGTCCGCTCCGCGAGACCCTCGAAGCGCTCGAGGTCCACGAGACCTACGAGGCGGCGCGGGTCGCCCTCGTGGAGGCGGCCGAGGCGGCGGAGCTGCTGCGCCTCGACGAGCCGCTGCCTTTGGACGGGATTCGCGACGTCCGGCGCCCGCTCGCCCGCCTCGAGAAGCAGGGCGCGCTCGACGGGACGGAGCTCCGCGCGATCGCCACGACCCTCGGCGCCGCCCGCGCGCTCCGGAAATTCCTGGCCCGTCACCGCGACCGGGCCCCCGCGCTCCATCAGGCCTGCAGCACGGATCCAACCCTCGATCGGCTGGTCGACGAGCTCGAGCGCGCGGTGGAGCCGGACGGCACGCTCGCCGATACGGCCAGCCCCGAGCTCGGCCGCCTGCGCACCGAGGTGGCGAACCTGCGGGCGCGCATCGTGGGGCGGCTCGAGGCCATGCTCCTCAAGCACGCCGACATCGTCCAGGATCGCTTCCACACGCTCCGGGAGGGGCGCTACGTCATCCCCGTGCGCACCGACGCGCACGAGAAGCTCCCCGGCATCGTGCACGGGACGAGCGGGAGCGGCGCCACGGTCTTCGTCGAGCCCAAGGCGATCGTCAACCAGGGCAACCGCCTGAAGATGGCGCAAGGGGAGCTCGAGCGAGAAGAGGCGCGCATCCTCGGGATCCTCAGCGGGCGGGTGCGCGACCGCGGGGCCGAGGTGAGCGCGGCGGTGGACGCGCTCGACCGCGCCGATCTCCGGCACGCCGCGGCGCGCCTGTCCAAGGATCTCGGCGCGACCATCCCGAAGCTGTCCCGCGCGCCCCGGATGCGGCTGATCGACGCGCGACACCCGCTGCTCGCGCTCGAGGGCGTCGAGGTCGTCGCCAACGATCTCGAGCTCGAGGCGGGCGGCGCGCTGGTGATGAGCGGCCCGAACGCGGGCGGCAAGACGGTCTCGCTCAAGGTGCTCGGGCTCGCCGCCCTGATGGCGCGGGCGGGGCTGCCCGTGCCCGCCAACGAGGGGAGCGAGGCGGGCTTCTTCTCGCCGGTCCTGACCGACGTGGGCGACGAGCAGTCGCTCCAGAAGAACCTCTCCACCTTCAGCGCGCACGTGACCAACCTCGTGAGCGTGCTGCACGCGTCGGGGCCGAGCGCCATGGTCCTGCTCGACGAGATCGCGACGGGCACCGATCCCCACGAGGGGGCCGCGCTCGCCTGCGCGCTGGTCGACGCGCTCTGCCAGAAGGGCGCGGCGCTCGCGGTCACCACCCACTACGAGCGCCTCAAGGCGATGGCGGTCGAGGACCCGCGCCTCCGCAACGCGTCCGTCGGCTTCGACGTGGCGCGCATGGCCCCCACCTTCGTGGTGCGGCGGGACGTGCCGGGCAGCTCCAGCGCGCTCGCCGTGGCCCAGCGCTTCGGGATGCCGCAGGGCGTCTTGACGCGCGCGAAGGAGCTGCTGCCGGATGAGAGCCGCACCTTCGACGCCCTGGTCCAGAAGCTCGAGTCGCGCTTCGAGGAGCTCGAGAGCGAGCGGGCCCAGGCCGAGGCCGCGCGGCGCGAGGCCGAGCGGCTGCGCGACGAGGCGGCCCTCGAGCTCGAGCGTCGACGGCAGCGCGATCACAAGAAGCTGAGCGAGGAGGGCGCGCGGCTCATGGAGCAGCTGCGCCAGGCGCGCGCCCAGCTCAAGGACGCCCGCAAGGCGCTCCGCAAGAGCGAGCGCCACGACGAGGCCGCGCTCCGCAAGATCCGGGAGCAGCTGGACGGCGTCGGCGCGCAGGTCGAGGGCGAGCTGAAGGACGTCGTCGTCGCGCCTCCGGCCGCGCCCCCGAAGGACGTCGGCACGCCGGTGGAGGCGTCCGAGGTCGAGGTGGGCCAGCGCGTCTACGTGCCGCGGCTCCGGACCGAGGTCGACGTGGTCGAGGCGCCCAGCAAGGGCCGCGTTCGCGTCGCGGCCGGCCCGGTGAAGCTCTGGGTGAAGGTCGACGAGATCCGCAAGAAGGACGCGCCGCGCGAGGCCGCCAAGCCGACCGCGTCGGCGCCCTCGGCCGCCGTCTCGAGGTCGCGCGCGCCGGCGTCGGACAACACGCTCGACGTCCGCGGGATGCGGGTCGACGACGCCATCTCGATGACGGAGAGCTTCCTCGACCGCATGTTCGGCGCCTCGGAGGCGCTCGCCTACATCCTCCACGGCGTCGGCAGCGGCGCGCTCCGCGACGCGATCCGCGAGCACCTCGGCCAGCACGCCGGGCAGTACGTCCGAAGCGTGCGGCCCGGCACCCTCGAAGAGGGCGGCGAACGCATGACGGTCGTGCAGCTTCGCTGAGCCGTGTCGCCCGTCGGCGGCGCCTCAGAACTCGAAGCGCTCGTAGGGGTCGCCGGAGCTCGGCGGGGTCTCACCCGCGGGCTCGGGGGGACTCTCCGACTCGGTCGTGGAGGGGCGGCCGCGCCGCGGGCGTGGCTCCTCGGAGGGTTGCGCGATCGGCTCGACCCGCGCCTGGGTCGTCCGCTCGTCCGGTCGGGCCGTCAGCGCCACCCGCTGCTCGGTCGTCTCGCCCGTCAGCGCCACGTCCATCGGCTCGTACCCGTCGAGCTCGAGGGTCACCGCGAGCGGCTCGTCCATCACGTCGAGCGAGAGCGGCGTGGTGCCGATCGGCTGGTCGCCCTGGAGCACGCGCGCGCCTTCGGGCTCGCTGACGAGGCGGACCGACCGGACGGCGGGAGGCGGCGTCGGCGGCGGCGCGGAGACCTCGGTCGGAGGCGGCGACACCCGGTCGGCCGCCTCGGCGATCTCGTCGGGCGCGCTCGAGATCACGATCGTGACCGCGAACGCCGTCGCGAGCAGGATGAGCGCGCCGCCGATGGCCAGCGGGAGCTTCGGCAGCCCGCCGAGCAGGCCGCCGCCCCGGCCCGCCGCCTCCCGCTCCACGTCGGGCAGGCAGGCCATCAGCCGGGCCTCCATCTGCTCGGCGTTCTCGAAGCGGTCGTCCGGCTCCTTGCCGAGCGCGCGCATCGCGAGCTTGTCGAGGCTGCGCGGGATGGGGCGCTCCGGGACCGCCATGCGCGGAGACGGCGGCGTCTCCCGGATGTGCTTGGCCATGACGACCACCGCGTCGTCGTCGACGAAGGGCGGCTGTCCGGTGAGCAGCTGATAGAGGAGCGTGCCGACGGTGTAGAGGTCGCTCCGATGGTCGAGCGTCTTGCCCTGCGCCTGCTCGGGCGACATGTAGCGCGGCGTCCCGAAGACGGTGCCCGCCTGGGTCTCGAGCTGGTCGATCTGGTGGTCCTCGCGGAAGACCTTCGCGATCCCGAAGTCGAGCACCTTCACCACGGGGCGCGAGTGGCCCTCCACGCGAGCGAGGAAGATGTTATCGGGCTTCAGGTCGCGGTGGATGATCCCCTTCGAGTGCGCCTCCGCGAGGGAGCGGAGGATCTCCTGGATCGTGCGCATCGCCTGCTCGATCGGCGGGGTGCCCTCCCGCTCTATCCAGGCCGTCAGGAGCTCGCCCTCGAGCAGCTCCATCGCCAGGAAGAGGTGCCCCTCCTCGTCCTCGCCGAAGTCGAAGACGCGCACCGTGTTCGGGTGCATGAGCATGCTCATCGCCTTCGCCTCGCGGTGGAAGCGCGCCACCGTCTCGCGATCGCTGACCAGCTCGCTCTTGAGCACCTTCAGCGCGACCGGACGGTCCAGCCCCGACTGCTCGGCGCGGTAGACGGTGCCCATGCCGCCGGTGCCGATGCGCTCGATGACCTGGAAGCGTCCCGCGACGAGCCGCCCGAGGAGCGGGTCGTTCTTCGACGCGGCGAACTCCTCGGCGCCGACCAGGCGTGTCCCGTCGTTGGCGCACGTCGCTCTCCCCCGCGCCGGGTACGCGGTGCGACATGTCGGGCAGATGCGCATGGCTCAGACGGGCTCAGGATAACACGACGCGGGCGGGGCGAGGACTCCGTTGCCGCGCCCGTCGGTCGCTCAGGGCGAGGCGACGCCGCCCGACGTGAACATGGGGCGCGGGAGGCAGTGCATCTCCCAGTTGCCGGTGAACACGGGCCGACACTGACCCATGTCTCCGCAGTCGCTGTCCCGGCAGCAGGTCGCCCGGCACTGCATCGGCTCGCTGCCCGGCCGGCCGTCGGGGCCCAGGCAGGTCAGGTCGCGGCACTCTTCGCCCGACGCGCAGGCCTCTCCGTTCTCCTTGCCGCCGCCCGTGTAGAAGCAGATCGGAAAGTAGTCCGTGCGGCCGGAGACGTCGAGCGCGGCGTAGACGCAGGCGGCGTTGCCGGAGTCGCCCGGGCACTCGGAGGCGTTCCGGCACGAGTCGCGGCAGCGGTCCCCAGCGCACATGCCGGTGGGGCAATCCCCGCCGCCGAAGCAGCGCTCGAAGCGGCAGTAGCCGCCCTCACAGAAGGTGCTCGTGTCGGTGAAGCTCACGCAATCCAGCGTCGAGCCGCAGGTCGCGGGGGTGCCGATGGGCCCGCGACACGAGAGGATGCCGCGATCGGAGATCGTGTAGGCGGCGTCGGAGCCGAGCGCGCACCACTCCGATCCGCACACCGAGCTGCCCTGGCAGGCGTTCGCGGGCGGCGCGCCGAAGCTCCCCATCGCGAGGATGGACGTCGGCACGCAGCCGCGCGCGCCGCTCCCGGGCGCCCAGCAGACCTCGCCCGCGTCGCAGTCGGCGTCGACGCAGCAGCTGCGGGTGCAGATCCCCGACCTCGCGTTCAGGTGCTCGGGCAAGAGGCGCAGCGCCTCGGCGTTCATGCACTGACTCGACGCGCACTCGGCGTCGTAAGTGCAGCCGCGCCCGTTCTCCGAGACGTCGACGCACTGGCCGTTGGCCGGGTTGCAGCGCTGCGGCGCGGTGCACGCGAAGGCCGGCATGCGGCAGTCACGCACCAGCGGCTGGCAGCTCGGCGGGTCCGTCTCGAGGTCGCAGAACTGATCTGCGGCGCAGATGTCCGGGAGGTTCTGGCAGTTGACCTCCTGGCAGCGGTCGTTGGCCGTGCAGCTCGGGTCGGTGCAGCTCAGCGGGTTGCAGATCTCCTCGGCCCGGCAGTTCGTGCCGTCGGGCGTGCTGGAGTCGCAGTCGTTGTCCGCGCCGTCGCACGGATCGTCGACTCGCCCGGGGTAGACCGTCGGGTCGGCGTCGTTGCAGTCGATCATCCCGCCGGTCGCGCCGCAGCTGCTGACCCCGTCGCCGTCCTCGTCGAAGCCGTTGTCGACGACGCCGTCGCAGTCGTCGTCCATCCCGTTGCAGAGCTCCTGCGAGCACTCCACGCACGTCCCCTCGGCGCCCGTCTGGTTGCTGCACCGGAAGTTGTCGGCGCCGTAGGCCCCGGGGCAGGGATCCGCGCCATCGACCGTGCACGGCAGGCCCTCGTCGGGCGCCGCGCCGCCGATGATGCTGCACCCGGCCGCGGCGAAGAGCGCGAGGAGGGTCCCGGCGATCCAGGCGCCGCGCATCAGAAGCTCACCCTCAGCGAGAGCGGCGTCACGTCGACGTCGAGGGAGGCCTCCGCCTCCACCTCCTCGTCCGCGCTCCGGATCGGCGCGCGCTCCACCGTGTGTTCGCGCAGGAAGTAGAGGAGGAGCGAGGAGATCACCAGCGCCCCGCCGAGGCCGAGCGTGACGTCGGCGGCGATGCCGAGGCCCTGTGCGTCCGGGTAGCTGTTGGCGCTGCTCCGCGCCTCCAGGGTGAGCGCGCCGAGGACGCCGCCCGTGGCGAGCGACGCCGCGCCCACACCGAGGGTCAGCCAGAAGCCGAGGTCCGCCACGCCGTTCTCGCGCACGACCACGAGACCCGGGAGCTGCCGCAGCGCCTCGACCTGCTCGGGCTGCGGGGCCTCGCGCTCCGTCGAGGTGCGCGCGCCCTGGAGGCGCCGGATGGTGGCCTCCGCGCGCGCCTGCTCGCGGGCCTGCTGCTGCGGGAGCAGCTGCTGGTACTGCTCGTAGTAGCGCAGCGAGAGGTCGAGCTCGCCGAGCAGCTCGTACACGCGGGCCAGGTTGAACACGAGGGTGGGGGAGTTCGGGTCGAGCACGAGCGCCCGCTCGAGCGCCTGCGCGGCCTCGCGATACTGGCCGGCTTCGTAGCGCTCGCGCGCCTGACGGAAGAACTCGACCGCCTCGGGCGGGGTCGCCTCCATGCCGTCTTCGGCCACGGCGTCCTCCTGGGCCCACCCCGAGCCGGGGCGGAGCACGCACAGAAAGCAGAGCAAGCCGAGGAGCGCGCGATGCGCTGGAACCATCCTGCGACGTTACCGACTCCCTGGATTTTCCGCTACCCCGACCCGCCTTACCCGGGCCTCTCCGACCCAGACCCCGGCGTCAGCGAGGGACGACGGCGTTGGGCATCAGCGCCATCGCCGAGCCGCTCCCCAGCAGGCGGAGGGTCGTGGCCGCCGAGACCGTCGCGCGCAGCTCGGGGGCCACCCGCGCGAGCACGGCGTCCTGGGTCTCGAGCGCGACGGGATCGATCGGGGAGGCGCCGATGCCGAGGAGGCTCAGCGCGTAGTCGAGCAGGGTGGCCGGCCGGTCCGGCTCGAGGCGAATGCCCACCTCGGGGCCCACGCCCGCCGCGCGGCGGGCCGCCGCGAGCGCCGAGCCGACCCCGCCCAGGTGGTCCACCAGCCCATTGTCGATGGCCTGATCCCCCATCCAGATCCGCCCGCGCCCGACCGCGTCGACCTCGGCGACGCGCATGCCGCGCCCGCGGGCCACCCGGCGCAGGAACATGCGGTACCACTCGCGCACGTTCCCCGAGAGCGCGTGCCGCTCCTCCGGGGTGAAGGCGCGGTAGAGCGAGGTCGCGCCGGCGTGCTGGCCTCGGCCCACCTGCTCGAGGCTTACGCCGATCTCCTCGCCGAGCGGCGCGAAGTCGACCTTGCCGAACCAGATCCCGATGGAGCCGGTGATCGTGGACGGGTCGGCCCAGATCTCGTGGCAGGCCGAGGCGACGTAGTAGCCCCCGCTCGCGGCCACCGCGCCGAGCGAGGCGATGACCGGCTTGCGCCGCCGCGCTCGCGAGATCGCGCGGTAGATCTGATCGGCGGCCATGACGGAGCCGCCCCCCGAGTCCACCCGGATCACGATCGCCCGCACGGACGGATCGGCCGCGAGTCGATCGATGGCGCGCGAGACGGTGCGCCCACCGCTGAAGTGCAGTCCGAGCAGGGGGATGTCGACGTTCTCCCCGTCGACCATGGTGCCGTCGATCACGACGACGCCGATCTGCGGCCGGTGCCCCCAGCGCTCGGGGACCTCCCACGGCGCGCCTCGCTCCCGGGGAAAGGAGCCCCCGAACGCCTCTCGGAGCTCGTCGTCGAGGTCGTTCTCGTCGGCCAGCGCGTGCACGACGCCGGCGTCGAGGGCCTGTTGCGGCAACAGCGGGCCGCGATCGATGAGCGCGCGGAGATCGGCGCGAGACATCTCCTGGTCGCCGGCCGCGTCGAAGACCAGCCGACGGTAGGCGAGGTCGAGGATCGACTCGGTCTGCGCGCGGGCCGGCGCGGTCTGCGCGTCGTTGAGGAACTGCTCCGTGGCGCTCTTCCAGGCGCCGATGCGCACGAAGTCGGCCCGCACCCCGAGATCTCGCAGCACCTCACCGAAGTGCATCAGCTCGCTCGACACGCCGGTCAGCCGGACGCCCCCCGCGGGATCGAGCAGGATGCGGTCCGCGCCCGCGCAGGCGTACCACTCGCTCCCCGCCGCGTCGTCGAGGTGGCAGACGACGGGCTTGCCCGCCTCGCGCAGCTGATCGACCAGCATCCGGATCTCCTGCGCGTAGGCGAGCCCGATGCCGCTCCCGCGCGGCCGCAGGTACACGCCGCGCACGCGCTCGTCATGGAGGGCGCGCTCGAGCCGACGGACCACGTAGACGATGCCGCGCGCGCCGAGCCCGCCCAGCTCCACGTCCAGCACGTAGCTCCCTCGCGGAAGGCCCTCGCGCTGGGCGCCCTCGAGGCGCGCCGACGCGTACCAGCCGGGCGCCGCCTCGAGGCCGTCACCCACCGCGACGCCGCCGCCCACGCCGACCTGACCCCAGTCGACCGCGACGCCGCCCGTCACCCGCACGGCGGGGTCGGGGCCGTCCAGGCGCGACAGCTCCGCGGCCGCGATGAGCCGCCCCACGTAGGGCACCGTGGCCTCCGCGGCGGCGCGGGCGCCGACGCGCCCGTCTTCGTCCAGCGCGCCCGCGAAGTCCAGCGACAGGACGCGGCTGCCGAAGGGGCGCAGGGCCGCCCCGAGCAAGAACGAGCGCGGCACGCTCTCGAGCGTCCCGCCGAGCCGCGGCCCCACGACGTCGCGCGCGAGGAAGCTCAGCGCGAGCCAGTCGACCGGGCGCCAGCTCGCCGACAGATCGAGCGTGGTCACCCCGTCGAAGCGCACGTCGCCCGACGCGAGGAAGCGCAGCGCGGCGCCCACGCTCAGCGCGTCTTGCAGCCCCCACGCGAGCGCGAGCGACACCATCGTGCGCTCCGCGTTCTCGGGCACGCCCAGGGTGGGCCGGATCGAGTCGACCGCGAGCCCCGCCGCGAACCCGAAGAAGAGCGGCGACGCGGCGTAGAAGCCATCTCCGTTGCCGCGCCGCTGTCCGCCCTCGGCGGTGTCCGCGTGCACGTAGGCGAGCCCCCACGAGGGCAGGAACGCCAGCGCGCTCGGGTTCAGATTCACCGCCTCCGGCGTGTCCGGCGTGGTGACCGAGTAGCCCGGCAGGTCGACCGGGGACGTCTCCCGGTCCCACTGCGCGAGCGCGGTGGAGGGGAGCGAGCAAGCGAGGAGGAAGGCGAGGAGACGCACGCGCGAATCCTAGCAGCCGCCCCGTCGCGCCAGGGCGCGCGTCAGTCGTCGTCGGTCGAGATTTCGTTGGGCACGCAGTACGTCCAACACCCGCCCCCGGGCTGGCACGACTGACCGCAGGTCGACTCGGCGAAGGTGGAGCAGCCTCCCTGCCAGATGCAGCGCTCGAGCGGTACGCAGGCCTCGTAGGTGTCGTACCCCCGGCAGTACCACTCGAGGCCGCCGTCCGTTCGGTCGGCGCAGTCCGACGGGCAGCGCCAGCGAATGCACATCGTGTCCCCGCCACCGCGCGTGGCGCAGACGCCATCGCAGCTCTCCGGCGTGCAGGGCTCACCCTGCTCCACGCTGCACTGTCCGGCGTCGGTGCAGGTCCGACCCTCGCACTCTGCGTTCGCGGCGCAGGGTTCGCCGGCTCCCCGCTGCGGCTGGCAGGCCTCGCCGTCGCAGTATGTGCCGGCCCCGCACTTGCCGGGGCAGAGCGTGCAGGACAGTGACTCGTCCTGCCGGCAGTAGCTGCGGCGGCCGTCCACGCACGCGTACTGGCCCATCACATCCCCCGTGCAGGGGACGGTGCACAACCTCTCGGCGGAGTCGCACTGTGTCTGCTGCTCCAGGTCTTCGCAGTCGGCGTCGCTGTTGCAACCCCGCGAGCAGACGCCGCGCGGGGAGCACAGGGGTGTGTCGGGCGCACACTCGGCGGGCTCGAAGCAAGCGCTTTCGGGGGGCGTCGACGCGCAGCCGAACGCGAGGAAGGTGGCCGCCGCGAGGCCGCAGAGGGAGGCGTGGAGAGGTTGCATGCCGAGAGGCTAGCTTGCATGGAGCAAGATTGGAACGACGTCGTGGCCTCGGCGACGAGCCGCGGCCGATGGCTCACCCATCCGTTCCTGGCTGACGCCTCTTCCGTTTCGTCTCAGGTCGCTTGCCCCGTCGCTTCGGGCGACTCGCCGCGGCCTCCTCGGCGATCCGCTTCTTCGTCGCCGCCCATCCACAGATGGGGCAGCCGGTCAGGTCGTGCCGGAGCGCCGGGCAGTGCTCGCGGCCGAAGTAGATGATCTGGAGGTGCAGATCGTTCCAGCGCGCCTCGGGGAAGACCCGCTTGAGGTCGCGCTCGGTGCGCGTGACGCTCGAGCCGTCGCTCAGGCCCCAGCGGGCGGCGAGGCGATGGATGTGGGTGTCGACCGGGAACGCGGGCACGCCGAACGCTTGCGCCATGACCACGCTCGCCGTCTTGTGCCCGACGCCGGGCAGCGCCTCGAGCGCCTCGAACGTGCGGGGGACCTCGCCGCCGTGCTCCTCGACGAGCATCCGGCCGAGCCCCTCGAGCGCCTTCGCCTTCTGGGGCGCGAGCCCGAGCTGCCGGATGAGCGTGAGGATTCGCTCGCGCCCCAGGCTGGCCATCGCGGCGGGGACGGGCGCCTCGGCGAAGAGCGCGGGGGTGATCTCGTTGACCTTCTTGTCCGTGGTCTGCGCGCTCAGCACCACGGCCACGAGCAGCTGGAAGTCGCTCTCGTGGTCCAGCGGGATCGGGACCTCGGGGTAGAGCGCGTCCAGGATGGTCTGGATGCGCTCGGCCTTGTCGCTCCGCTTCATGGGCGCGGAGCTTAGCGCCCGGGGTGAGTCCCGCGCATGGATCTGCTACGCCATGCGGTCGTGAGGCCCGCTCGCTCGCACTCCGCCGTTCTCGTCTCGACCGCCCTCGTCGTCGGCCTCCTCTGCTGCAGCAGCCCCGCGCAGCCCCAGGAGCGCCCCGCCGCGGACCGGCGCGCGGCCGCTCGACCCACGCAGACACCCGCCGCGCCCAGCCCGCCCGCGGTGGCCGTGCACCCTCAGCCGGAGCTGTCCCCGTTCACTCCGCGGGTGGTCGCGAACCTTCGCGCGATCCGTGGGCGCAGCGACCGACGGCAAGACGACGTCTTCATGAAGGTCGGCGACTCCAGCACCGTCAGCCGCGGGTTCCTGCGCTGCTTCGCCGATCCCGACGAGGTCCAGCTCGGGGCACACGACGCGCTCGGGCCGACCGTCGCGTACTTTCGCAATCGGCACGCCGGGGGGCGCGACTCCTTCCGGCGCCAGAGCCGCGCGGCCCACGAGGGCTGGAGCGCGCGGCACGTGCTCAGCGGGAACCCGCCGCCCGTGCTCGCCGAGGTGCGCGCCATCCGGCCGCGCTTCGCCTTCGTGATGAACGGCGGCAACGACGTCGAGGGGCAGGACGACTACGTCTACGCCACGCGCATGATGCGCATCGCGGAGATGCTCGGAGAGAACGGGGTCATCCCGATCCTGAACTCGATCCCCCCGCGCGACGACGACGCGGACGCCGACCGATGGGTGGCTCGCTACAACCAGGTCAGCTGGGCGATCGCCGAGGCGATGGCGCTTCCCTACCTCGACTACCACCAGGTGATGGAGGGGCTGCCGCGCCGCGGGCTCGCGGGGGACGGCGTGCACCCGAACATCTTCATCGAGGGCAGCCGCGGCCTCGCCTGTCGCTTCGACGCGCAGGGACTCCAGCACGGTCACAACGCGCGCAACCTGCTCGCGCTGCGGGGGCTCGACCTCCTGCGCCGCACCGTGCTCGAGGCCGAGGCGGCCCCGTCGCCGGACCCGGAGGCGCCGCCGGGGAGAGGCACGGCCGACGCGCCCTGGGACATCCGCCGGCTGCCCTTCGCGGAGCTGCGGGACACCGCGTCCGAGGGCTCGAGCGCCATCGACGCGTATCCGGGCTGCGACGCTCCGCAGGACGAGTCCGGCCGGGAGCTGGTCTACCGGCTCCACGTGGACGCGCCGCTCGACGTGCGCGTCCTGGCCGTCGGGCGCGGCGACACCGACGTCGACGTGCATTTACTGCGGGAGCGTGCCGAGGGGGCGGCCTGCGTGGAGCGCGCGGACCGCGAGATCGAGCGTCGGCTCACTCCCGGGACCTGGCTGATCACGGTCGACACCTTCGTGGACGCGGGCGCGCCTCGTGCGGGCGAAGTCCTGGTCCTGATCGCCCCTGCGCCTGCGGCCCGTTGATACGGAGCGGGCCTTCCACTAGCTTCCGCACGCCGAGCGGTGAACCCTCGGCCAAGCCCTGAGGACGACATGAACCGGAACGCTTACTTGGTCTGGACCGCTCTGGCGGCCCTCCTGCTCACCGCGTGCGGCGACGGCGCCGACGCAGACGCCGGCACGGACGCCGACGTCACCGCCGACACCGGCGTCCGCGACAGCGGCGTCGATCCCGAGGACTCGGGCGTCGTCACCGACTCCGGCGTCGAGGAGTGCGTCGACTGCGAGTACGTCGAGGTCGCCCTCGGCATCCTTCACGCGTGCGGCCGTCGAGCCAACGGCCAGGTGTTCTGCTGGGGCCGCAACCAGGAGTCGCAGATCGGAGATGGGCGCACGCGCCACGAGAACTGCGCCGCCGTCGGCTCGGACCCCGAGGACTGCACCGGATCGCCGGAGCAGGCTCGCTACGACGACGGCAGCGGCCGGCCCGCGCTCGACGACGCGGAGCAGCTGAGCATCCGAGGGTTCGGCGGCAGCTGCGCGCTGCGCCCCGGCGGAGAGCTCTGGTGCTGGGGCCGAGAGACGATCCCCGACGTGGTCGGTGGGATCTCGGACATCCGCGAGGTCGGGGAGCGCGACTTCCCGTCGGTCGACGGGATGAGCAGCGTCTCCGTCGGTGACGGGCATCTGTGCTTCGCCTCCGGCGCGGAGTCCGCCGCGTTCTGTGCGGGCAACGGCGCGCGCGGACAGCTCGGCCACGGCATGCGCCCCGAGATCGTGATCGACCCGGTCCAGGTGATCGCGGACACCACGACCGGCGCCCAGCTCACCGGCGTGGAGGAGATCGTGGTGAGCGGCTTCAGCTTCACCTGCGCGCGCACCGCCGATGACGTGTACTGCTGGGGTCGCAACCAGCGGGGGCAGCTCGGCGACCCGGACGACATGGGGCGCGCCAGCGTTCACGAGTCGTGCGTGGTCGACAGCACCGAGATGTGGGACTGCGCCAGCACGCCCGTCGTCGTCGGTGGGGACACCCCTCTCGGCACGGTGAGCGACATCGACCTCGGCAGTCAGCACGTCTGCGCGGTGCAGGGCAGCGGTCCTGGCCAGGTCGTCTGCTGGGGCGAGAACCGTGGCCGGCAGGCGGGCCAGGCGGACGCCGACAGCGTGCCCGCACCGAGCGCGGTCGCGGGGCTCGACGACGCCGTGATGGTGGCGACGGGCTCGAACCACTCCTGCGCGCTCCGCAGCGACGGCACGGTGGCCTGCTGGGGCCTCAACCGCGACGGACAGCTCGGCGACGGCATGGCCTCGCACGGCACCAGCTGCATGCTCGACAGCGAGAACGTCGACTGCTCGGCGACGCCCGTGGAGGTCGCCACCATCGACGACGCCACCTTCATCGCGGCGCGCGCCTCGTTCACCTGCGTGACCCGCGGCGGCGACGGCAGCGTCTGGTGCTGGGGCAACAACAACAACAAGCAGCTCGGCGACGGCACGCGCGACAACCGCTTCGAGCCGGTCATGGTGATGGGCACCGCCGCGCCCTGACGGCGAAGCCGGGAACCGGAGGGAGCCGCCGCGGTCTGACCGCGCGCGGCTTCTTTCGTTTGTGGGCCCCCCGCGCTACACCCGTGCCGATGTCTCGTCTCCGCTTCCTCGTGCTCTTCGGCCTGCTGCTCGGCGGGTGCGACGCGATCGTGGGGGAGGCGCCGCCGGACGACGACGTGCCGCAGGAGCCGGAGACCCCGCCCGCGGACGAGCTGGAGGCGCGGCTGCGCGCCCGGGGGCAGGAGGTCGCGCCGTGGATGATCCGGGACGGCGAGGCGCTCCGCGGAGAGGCCGACGAGGGCGGGGCGCGCGACTACAGCCACGCCATGCACCCGGGCTGGTGTTACAAGGTGGTCGGGCTCGGGGGCGAGGGCGTCGAGGATCTGGACTTGCGGGTCTATGACCCGAACCAGGTGCTCATCCAGCGCGACACCACGCGCGACGCGCAGCCCTATCTGGGGCAGATGCGGCCGATCTGCCCGGGGAGCTCGGGCACCTTCCGCATCGAGGTCCGGGTCGTGACGGGCGCGGGCCCGTTCGCCGTCCAGGTCTATCGATCGATCTAACTAGCCAGCTGGCTGCTCGAGAGTTTGCCCGCCGGATCGGCGGCTGATATGGCCGGAGCATGACGCGATGGCTGTGCATCCTGGCCCTCCTCGGACTCCCCCTGACCGGGTGCGGTGACGACGAGGACGAACGCTCCACCGAGACGCCGACCCCCGAGACGGAGGCCCCGGCGGAGACCCCGAGCGAGGCGGAGACCGAGGCGCCGCGGCCGGCGCAGACCGCGGCGCTGCCCGACTCGCTCCCGAACGGGCTGCTGCTGGTGTTCTCGCAGTTCGTGACCGGCCCCAACGGCATGCAGCCCGGCGCGGCGCGCATGGAGATCCTCACGCGCAGCGGGGGGCAGTGGCACACGGAGGTGGTCGAGGACGACTCGAGCAACGTCTTCCACAAGGCGTTCGTGTACACGCCGCCGGGCGCCGCGCCCGGCATCGCCACCATCGGCGCGACCGGCGCCACGGTGAAGCTCTGGCGCAGGTCGGGCGGGCAGTGGTCGAGCGAGACCCTCTGGGAGGCGGAGTTCGGCGGGACCCGCGATCGCATGCGTGACGCCGAGGTCGCCGACCTCTACGGCGACGGCCGCCCCGCGATCGCGGTCGGCACGCACGACATGGGCGTGCTCGGCATCATCCGGCCCCAGGAGAGCGGTGGCTTCGCGGTCACCGAGCTGAGCCGGACGCCCAACACGTGGATCCACGAGGTCGAGATCGGGGACCTGAACGGCGACGGCACCCTCGAGGTCTACGCGACGCCGAGCGATCCGAACGACCTCGACGGCGGCGAGCAGCGCGGGAGCGTCGTGCGCTACGTGCCGAACGGCGGCGGCGAGCCGACGGTGGTGGCCGATCTCGGAGACCGCCACGCCAAGGAGATCTGGGTCGGGGACGTGGACGGAGACGGACGCGACGAGCTGTACGTGGCCGTCGAGGCGCACACGACCGGGCAGGACCCGAACGTGCAGATCGTCGATCCGGTCGAGATCCGTCGCTACGACCACGACACCGCGCCGACCGAGGGCGTGGTCATCGCGCGCATCCAGGACCGGCTCACGCGCTTCCTCACCGTCGGGGACCTCGACGGAGACGGCAAGGACGAGATGATCGCGGCCGCGTTCTCGAGCGGCCTCTGGCTGCTGCGCCCGGGCCGAGACCCGCGCGCGGAGTGGGCGATGGAGAACATCGACCGCGACTCGGGTGGCTTCGAGCACGCGGCGCTCGTCGCGGATCTCGACGCCAACGGACAGGACGAGCTCTACGTCGCGGCCGACAACCAGGGGGAGCTCCGACGCTACGTCTGGGTCAACGGCCGACCGCGCCGCGAGGTCATCCGGTCCCGCGAGAACCCGCGCAGCATGATGACCTGGAACATCATGCCGGTGCCGCGCTCCCTCGTGGAGTGAGGGCGCGTCAGAACAGGAAGCCGGCCCGGAGGACGTGGTACGTCTGGACCGGGTCGGTGTCGAAGCCGATCTCGATCGTGTAGCCGATCTCGAAGTTGCCGCCGAGCAGGATGCTGAGCGAGGCGGCGGGCCGCACGACCCACGCATCCGAGACCGTCTCCTGGAAGCTGATGCAGCTCTCGGTGTCGGACGGCGTGCACATCGGGGTGACGGCCGCGCGGCGCTCACTGAAGCGCTCGTTCATCACGCTCACGCCTCCGCTCGGGACGACGTAGAAGGTGAAGAAGCCACCGACGTCCACGAAGAAGCGGTAGCCGAGCATGCTCTCGACGCGCACGAGGTCGCGCGAGTGGGTCAGCACGTCGCCCACCGGATCGTCGATGCCGCCCGTGAAGAGGCCCACCCGGTTCATCCAGCTGATGCGGTCGAAGAGGGTGGCGCCCAGCGTCAGGTAGCCGCCGCCGGCCACGCGGCCCTGCTCGTCGATGATGAGCGCGGCGCCGATGCCCAGGCGGAGCTGGAGGTCACCGAGGAAGTCGCTCGCTTCGCCGCTCTGGGCGATGAGCACGTCCGCCTGACCGATGCGGGCCACCAGGCCGAGGTCCGCGCTGACGAGGCCCGCGCCCGTGATCATGCCCAGCACCCGGCCCTCGCAGTCGAGGAGCGGCGCGCCCGCGTGCCCCACCGCGAGCGCGACGTCGGCCTGGAGGCCGACCTCGTTGGCCGCGCCGACGGTGCCGGTGGAGGTGGACCATCGCAAGAGACCCTCGCCTCGCTCGCCCAGCAGGCGGTTCACCTCCGCGAACGGGTGGCCGAGCGCGACGACGGGCGCGCCGCGTCGGGCGCTCGTCTCCGGGGCGGGAGCCAGCGGCTCGACGCCGTCGATCGGCGCCGCCAGCTCGAGCACCGCGAGGTCGTAGTCCTCGTCCCGCGCGAGCAGCCGGGTGCCGATCTCGGTGCCGTCCTGGGTCACGACGGTCGCGCCGCGCCCGAGGCCGAGGAGGCTGAAGGCGGTCACGACGTGCCGGGGTGAGTGATAGACGAAGCCCGCGCCCCACTGTGTGCCGGCGCGCACCCGAACGACGGCGGCGGCGGCGCGCGCGTAGGCGGCCTCGGCGCAGGTCGGGGCGCTCGATGGAGCCGCGTCCTGCGCGGGGTCTGCGGTGACCGGCTCCGGCAATGACTCCGAGACTGGCTCTGGCGCCGGCTCCGAGATTGGCTCCGCCTCGGGCGCGGGCTCCGGATCCGCTGCCGCCTCGGCCACGGGCTCGCCCGTCGCGTCCTCATCCACCCCCGCGGGGGGCGGGTCCACCTCGGGCTGTGCCCACACGGGGACCGCCCAGAGCAAGCTGCCGAACACCAATAGCCAGCGCGTCATGTCTCTCTCCAAGAGTCGACTCCGTGCGCCGACGTTACGAGCACGCTGGGTCTCTCGGCCCGAACGCGCCAGCTACAAGATCTCGTCGAGGTAGCTCGGGTGGTCGTAGCAGAAGTGCGTGCGGCTGAAGCCGGGCAGATCCATGCGCTCGCCGAGGGGGCGGTCGCCGCCCGAGTCCATCAGGCAGCCGTCGCCGTCGAAGTCGTTGTGGTAGACGGTCGGCGGTCCGAAGGGCTGGGCCATCCCGAGGCTGTGGCCGAGCTCGTGCGACGAGGTCTCGCCCACGATCGAGCCCAGCGCGTCGATCGCGCGGCGCACCGCGGCGACCCGATCGGGATCTCCGTCGCCGACGCCCTCCGAGCGGGTCGCCGGCCGCGCGCGGACCTCCGCGAAGACCTCGTCGAAGAGCGGATCCGGGTCCGGCGAGCCGGGCGGTCGCTCCGCGCCGAGGCCAGGGTTCTCGGACCAGTACAGGAACGACTCCACGAAGACGCCGCCGTAGCCCGGATAGCCGTCCATCTGCGTCTCGGCGTTCGCGCCCCCGATCGCGTCGAAGAGGCGGAGGTTGCCCACATCTTTGCCAGGGGTGTTGTCGTACCCGAAGAGGCCGACGCCGTTGGGATCGGGGCCGCCGACCTCGAGGATCGAGTAGGCGACCCGGGACTGGTCTTCCGGCTCCTCGAAGCGGATCTCGACCGCCCAGTCGCCGTAGATCTCGGTCATGCGGTCCTGCACCACCATCTCGACCTCGTCGGCGACGCGGTGGAGCCCGAAGCGGCGGAGGCTGTCGTAGAAGCCGGGGAGGAAGCGGACGAACACCACCTGGCGCGCGCCGACCAGCTCGAAGCGGAAGGGGATGGTGCTGCCCTCGAGCTCCTCGGTGCCGTCGATGGTGATCGGCGTGGCCGTGCCTTCGAACGCGCCGCGCGCGTGGCCGAAGAGCGAGGCCACCAGCGCGTCGCTCCGGACCTCGGGCTCGATGAAGAAGAGCACCTCGTCGCCGGAGACGAACTCCGGGACGATCTCGCCCGAGAAGGGCTCCGGGCTGCCGCCCTCGGGGACGAAGCGGCCGCTGAGCCGGATCAGCGTGGTCTCGTCGGGCCGGTCCGGCCCGCCCAGGAACCCGGCGCCGCGCACGCTGAGGAGCTGGCCGAGGTGACCGTTGGGCGGATCGAGGCTGAACAGCTCGGGCGGGTTGAAGTGCAGGCTCGTCGACTGCGGCGCCGACTCGCTCCGCTCCCCGGACACCAGCCGGGACTCGAGGGTGACGGTGCCGTCGAAGGTGCCGGGCGCCAGCGCCCCGATGTCGGTCGTCAGCACGATCACGCCGCGCTCGCGGTCGAAGCGCTCGAGGGGCGCCACCGGGAGCGAGACGGCCACGGGTCGATCGCCGCCCGCGTCGAAGGTGTAGGTGCCCTCGAAGCGCGCCGTGAGCTCGCCTTCGGTGGGCCCCACGATGCCCGCGCCGACCACGACGGCGACGTCGTTGCGGTGGGCCTCGCCGCGCGGGACCTCGAAGAGATCGACGGGCAGCGCGGTGCGCACGCTCATATCGGCGATGTAGGGATCGGAGCTGAGGCCGTTGCCCATCAGGCGCACCGTCACGGTGTGGTCGCCGCTGCCGAGCGCGCTCACGACCTCGCCCGTCAGCTCGAAGAGGAGCCGGCCGTCGACGTCGTCGGGCATGCCGAAGAGGACTCCTGCGCTCGACCCGCCGCTGTCCACGCTGAGGCGTGGGTCGCTCCCGAGATCGTCGAAGCCCAGGCCGCGCACCTCGACGAGCGATCCTTCGACGGCCGGGTCGGGCGCGCGCAGCTCCAGGATCTCCGGGCGCTCCGCCGTGCCCCCGTCGGAGCTCGGCAGGGTGTTGTCGCAGGCCAGCATCACCAGCGCGCAGGCGCACGCGCGAATCCAAGCAGTCACGCCGGCATTCTACGGCGAAGCGGAAGCCGCCGCATGGGGGCCGCATGGAGCCCGAGCGCCGGCCGCGGTATCCTGGCCCCCGCATGCCACGCCTTCAGCTCCCGAGCCTTGCTTCTTCGCGCTCCTCTCTCGCCGCCTGCCTCCTCGCGCCTTGCCTCCTCGCGGCCTGCGCCAGCGGCAGCGCGCCCACGTTGCAGCCGGTCAGCGACCAGACGGTGCGGGTGAACGAGGAGCTCCGGCTGACCCTCGGGATCGACAACCCGGAGGGGAGGGCGGTCGCGGTGCGCATCGAGGACCCGATGCTGCCGAGCTTCGATCGCGTGCACTCGCTGAGCACCGAGCCGGGGGGGGCGCTCTTCCGCTGGGCGCCGCTCTCCAGCCAGGCCGGCCGCCACGAGCTGGTCTTCGTGCTCACGGACGGCGGCTCGGGGGAGTACGACCGCGAGACGGTCTCCATCGAGGTCCTGCCGTCGGAGGACGCGGCGCCCGTGTTCGTGCGACCGGGCGCGGGCGGCACCTACGACCTCGAGCGCGAGCCCTGCGTGACGTTCGACGTCGAGGTGCGCGACGACGACTCCACCACCGTCGACATCGGCAACCGCGGGAGCCTGCCCGAGCGCGCCACGCTGGCGAACTCCGGCGCGAAGCGGGCCACGTTCGACTGGTGCCCCACGCCCGACCAGGTCGCGAGCTCCGAGCGCTGGACGGTGCAACTCTTCGCCGACGACGGCGACCACCCGCAGGTCGAGCACGACTACATCATCGTGCTCCGCTCGGGTCCGAAGGACGGCTGCCCGGGCGCCGCCCCCGTGGTCTCGGTGACCTCACCGCGCGCCATGGAGGCCATCACGAGCGGGACGACCTATCCGGTGGAGGTCACCGTCACCGACGACATGGGGCTGCGCGATCCGCCGCTGCTCTACTACAGCCTCACCGCGCCGGACGACCCGACCAAGCCCGACGTGACCGCCTTCGAGCAGGTCACGTTCGAGCCGACCGAGGGCGACGACTACGTCGCGCGCATCCCGACCCTCGGCCTCGCGGAGGGCGAGATGGAGGAGGTCTTCTTCCTCGTCAGCGCGACCGACAACGACGACCCGTCCGGCAGCATCTGTGATCACCGCACCGACACCACGGTCACGTCCTTCTTCGCGGTGGGCGGCACGCCCCCCGACGGGAGCCTCGCGGAGTGCGCGTACTGCACGGGCTCGACGGAGTGTGACTCCGGTATCTGCGCGGCGACGGCGTCCGGCGGGCGCTGCGTCGACTCGTGCTCGGGCGGAGGCGCGTGCGACATGGGCACGTGCGGCGCCACGGTGACGACCGAAGGCGGCACCCGCGCCGGCTGCGGTCCCTCGCGAGAGATCTGCGGCGGCGGCGGCGGCACCTGCACCGACGACTCGCGCGAGCCCGACGACTCGACCGGCACCGCGACCCCCTACAGCTCCCGGATCACCGACGGACAGATCTGTGCGGGCGACTCCGACTACTTCTCGTTCTCGGTGGGGCGCGGCGAGCGGGTGATCGTCAGCGCGGAGTTCGCGACGCTGGACGGCGACCTGGATCTCGAGCTGAGCGACGGCGCCGGGACCATCGTCGACACGAGCGCGGGCGTGACCGACACCGAGCGGGTCGAGTACTGCAACGCCGACGCCTCGACCACGCTCTACGCGCGCGTCTTCGGCTACGGCGGCGACGAGAACAGCTACACGCTGGACGCGGCCGTGATGCCGGACGGGGCTGGCTGCTGCATGGACGATCGCTTCGAGGACGACGACACGCGCATGACCGCGCGGAGCGTGACCTTCAGCGGCGGCACGCCCGACATGGCGAGCTTCGACGGCACGGTCTGCCGTGGTGACGACGACTGGATCGCCATCCCGATGACCGGCCCGGGTCGCATCGAGGCCGACCTCGTCTTCGTGCACGCGGACGGCGACATCGACATGGCGCTCTTCGATCCGTCGGGCGTGCGCCTCGCGAGCGGGGCCTCGGTCACCGACGACGAGGCGCTCGGGGTCGATGTCTCCAGCGCCGGGACCTACGCGCTCCGGGTCTACGTCTTCGGCAGCGGGAACACCTACCTCGGGGAGGTGCGCCGCTCGACCGGCACCGGCTGCAGCCGCACGGCGGACTGTCCCGTCGGCACCGTCTGCGACGGAACCTGTGAGAACGACCGTTGCACCTCCGGGGCCGATTGCCCGGCCATGCACGCTTGCTTGTCGGCGGGGCCCATCCCGGCCGCGAGCCACTGCGGGCAGAGCTGCACGAGCAACTCGGAGTGCCGTTCGGGCGAGGCGTGCAAGTGGACGCTCGACGGACGCGGCTGCGCGGCCACGGGCGGCGGCTCCAACGGCGCCTCCTGCACCGATTTCACGGGGTGCGGGGGGCAGCGCACCTGCCTGCCCTGGGTCGGCGGCTACTGCGCGCGCGCCCGCTGCAGCAGCAACGCCGACTGCGAGACCGGCACGTACTGCGTGGCCGAGGGCGGCATCAACGTCTGCGCGCTGAGCTGCGTGTCCACGCCGTGCCGCGAGTCCGAGGGCTACAGCTGCGACTTCCGCCCGACGCTGGGCGGCACGAGCCGCTTCGTCTGCCTCCCCTGATCAGCGCTTCGCGCGCAGGTAGTTGAGCAGCCACTTGTGCAGCGCCGAGTGGGTCTCGATGGGGACGTCCCACGGCGGGCCCTTGGTCTCGAACTCGGCGAAGCTCTGGCGCACCTCGTCGTAGGGGCCGTCTTCGCCCGGCAGGTGGCTCCACGCGTACCAGCGCAGGCCCTCGTCGCTCGTCTCGACGGCGCGGTAGTGGTCGGGGTCGTCGGGCGCCTCGCGCCAGCGCCAGGTGCGGTGGGGAGAGGCGATGAAGCGTCGGAGCGCGTCGCGGTCCATGCCCGAGTTGTAGGTCGGACTCGCGCTCCGCACCACGGCCAGGCGGGCTCAGCGGACCATCGGGTTCGAGAACTCGATCGGCAGTCGGAGCGGGAGCATGTCGAGGTCGGGCGCGAGGTCGTCGGGCAGCGGGGAGAAGGGCGTGGCCGCGCGGATGGCGGCGAGCGCGGCGCGGTCGAGGTCGTCGTAGCCGCTCGTGCGCACGAGCCGCGGGGCGCGCGCCAGGGTTCCGTCGCGGCGCACGCGTACGTCGTAGATCGACACGCCCTGGTCCATGGCGAGCGCGCGCTCGCGAGGGAAGCGCAAGGCGTCGTGCACACGCCGGCGGTTCTGGGTGAACCAGTGTCGGTAGCGCGAGTCGCTGGTGTCGAGCGCGGCGTAGCGGCCGTCACCCGGTCCGTGCGTCGTCGCGCGCCCGCCCTCGCGCTGGCCGCCGCCCACGCCCGGGCTGCCGCCGCCGCCGGTGCCGCCGCGGCCGCTCCCCACGCGCGGCGCGGTGCGATCGGTCGACTCGACCCAGCTCTGCATGAGATCGCCCGCGAGCAGCTCCGCGCTCTGGTCGTCGCGAACCCGGGGGCTGAGCCGGTCGGACTGGGTCGCGGCCGGGCCTTCGTCGATGGACGGGCGAGCGTGCGCGACGTCGGCGCGCACCGAGTGTCGGGTGCCGCTGCCGCCGAGGATGCCGGTCCCCGGGCTCGCCTGCGCTCCGCTCTCGGTGGCGCTGGCGGACGCCTGGGCGGGGACGCGCGGTCGCTCGCCGCCCTCCGCCGCGCCGTGCTCCCGGGAGGCGGCGCCGGTCCGCGCCACCGAGGGGAGGGCGCCGTTCACGCTCGCGACCGGCGCGCGCCGCGCCCCCTGCGTCGGGTCCACCGCGCTCACGGGGCGTCGCTCTCGGTGCGTTCCGTCGCCCGAGGCGAGGAAGACGGCGTCGTGCGGATTCGGGGTCGCGCGGCGCCGCTCGAGGGTGGCGCGATCGCGCGCGGTGCGGATGCGCTGGCTCTGCATCGCGACGAGGTTGTTGAGCGGGGAGTCGAACAGGACGATCCCCTCGTCGCGCTGCATCAGCAGGATGCCCTGCTCGGCGCCCGTCGCGTCTCCGCCCTGGCCCCGATCGCGCGCGTCGATGTTCTGCGCGCTCCGATGGCCGCCCGCCTCCGCCCGATCGTGATCGCGGGGAGACTGCCCCCGCTGGGCTGCGCCGGGCGTCCCCTCGGGGTGCCCCATCGGCTCGACCTCCACCAGGTAGGGGTCCGAGGTGGTGGCCGCCCGCGCGGTCACGCTCGGCAGGCGAAAGAGAAGCACGGCGAGCGCCACGTGCGCCCCCACCGAGAGGAGCGCGGTGGCGACGATCGGGCGCGCGCGCAACATGTCGAACAGGATACGGCGGCCCGGCGTGGGTTCCACCCCCCCGGGGCGGGATTCAGGCCTCGCGCTTCCCCTCATCGCCAGGGCTGGACGCCCCGGGTGGGGAGACCGGCTCGCCCGGCGGCCACTGCGCCTCGGGGTGCACGCGCACCGGGGGACCCCGGAAGATGCGCGCCGCCACCCCCAGCCCCGCGACGAGCAGGAGCACCGCGCCGAAGTGGCCCGGCGTCAGCCCTGCGATGAGCCGCGGGTCCGCCACCTCCACGTCGGTCGCGCGCAGGAAGTCGAGCCCGAAGCGCACCGGCGCATACAGGATGGGGATCAGCGCGAGGTAGAAGCCGTGACGCCGCTTCTTCCGGCCGAGCCAGAGCACGAGCGGGATCATCGCGAGGCACCAGAAGACCTCGTAGAGCCCGAGGTCGTGGCGAACCTGCCAGGGCGGGGTGCCGCCGTAGACCTGGTAGTTCTCGACCCCGAGGAAGAACTCGGTCACGCGACCGGGATGATCGTGCGCGGTGAAGCAGCCCATCCGGCCGAAGAGCCAGGCGAACGGGAAGGCGAACGCGCCCATGTCGCCGAACGCCAGGATCGAGTAGCCCCGCCGGAGCTTCCACACGAGCGCGCCGACCACCGCGCCGATGAAGCCGCCGAAGCTCGACAGCCCGTTGGGCAGCTCCAGCAAGAACCACGGGTTCTGCTCGACGACGTCCCAGTGATAGAAGATCGCGTCGAGCACGTGGCCGAGCACGAAGCCGCCGATGAACATGTGGCCGGCCATCTCGTTCATCACGCTCGGGTGCAGCCCGTCGCGCTTCGCCTTCTCCGCCGCGACCCACGCGCCGATGACCACGCCGAGCGCCACCAGCATGCCGAAGGTGTGCACGGGCACCACCTCGGGGAGCGGCAACACGTCCCGCAGGAAGCCCGGCATCGGGATCTCGAGCGGCTCGGGCTTCCACCAGGGGATGTAGAGAAAGGGTGGCACCGCGCCTACCTACGGCGTCCCGTCCCGGCGCGCCAGGGCCGAGCTTCAGCCGCAGCCGCCCGGGCCCCACTCGATGCGGATGGGGCGCTCGTCCGAGATCACCGTCTCGTTGCGGTCGGTGACCGTGGCGCGCAGCGTGAGGTCCTCGCCGATCGAGGTGTCGGGCTCGGGCACGACGAGGGTCAGGCCGAAGACGTCGACGTACTCCTGGCCCACGTCGTCGAAGCTGACCCGCACGCGGAAGACCTGGCTGACGCGCTCGCCGTCGGAGTCCCGGATGAGCTCCACGTCGATGATCGGTCCGCGCCGGTCGATGCCCCACGCGCGCAGGGCGACCCACACGTGCTGCGCGCCCTGGCAGCCGCTGACGAGATCGAGGGTCTGCCCGTCCTCGAAGGTGTTGAAGCGACCCTCGCCCGTGCCGAGCGCGAGGCGCGGCTCGACCCTGACGTCGGCGTCGCCGCGCGGCTCGGCGTCCCCGGGGAGCTGCGCGTCCGCGTCTTCGTTCATCCCGGCGTCCTCCCCCGGTATGGGATCGCAGCCGATCGCGAGGAGCGCGACGAAGAGGAAGGCGAGCGAGCGATGGGGCTTCATGCGAGGAGGCTCTCCTGTGCCGGCGTGTGCCGACCTCAGCGTACCTCACGCATCAGTTGCAGCATCCGTTCCGCCTCGACGAAGCTCGTGACGCGCCCCGCCTCTTCTCCATCGGAGTGGTGCAGGACCACGAGCGGCAGGCCCCGCTGGTCGTACTGCGCGAGCACGTCGTAGCCGGGATCGCCGCGGCGGGAGAGATCGAGCCGCACCGCGACGAAGCGCTGGCCGGCGGACACCACGCGTGGGTCGCTGAAGGTGTGCGAGTCCAGCTCCTCACACGCGCCGCACCAGCTCGCGCCGAAGTCGACCAGCAGCGGCTTGTTCTGGGACTCCGCGCGCTCGCGGGCCGCCTCGTAGTCGTCGAGCCACGCGATGCGGGCGCCCGGAGGCGGCGCCCCGAGCCAGATCGCGAGCAGCACCAGGCCGAGCGTGCTCATCGCGATGCCCAGCGACTTCCGGGTGATCGTGAGCTTGTCGGCGCCGTGGTAGCTGAGGTGCACCGCGCCCGCGGCCAGGCCGACCACGAGGAGCCCCGCCGCGATCATCAGCCAGGTGGGCGTGCGCTGGATGTAGTCCGAGACGGTGCCGCTCCCGACCGGGATGAAGGCGCGCAGGAACCAGAGCGCGGCCGCGACCATGACGATCCCGAACACGCTCTTGACCCACTCGAGCCAGCGGCCGGACTTGGGCAAGCTGATCGCGAAGGTGCCGACGAGCCAGGTCGGCAGTCCCAGGCCGACCGAGTAGGCGAACAGCGCTGCGCCGCCGAGCGCCGCGTTCTGGGTCGTCGTGATCCAGGCCAGCAGCCCGCCGAGGACCGGCCCCGTGCACGGCGCCGCGATGAGCCCGCCGACCAGGCCGAGGGTGAACGCGCCCTTGGGGCCGAGCCCCCCCATCTGCGCGAGCTTGTTCTGGAGCGACGGAGGCAGGCTCAGCTCGAACGCGCCGAACATGGACGTGGCCATGACGACGAAGAACACGGCCAGCGGGATCACGATCCACGGGTTGCCGAGGAAGTCGCCGAACACGCCGCCGGTCAGCCCCACGATGAGGCCGAGCGGGGTGAAGAGGGCGCACATGCCGAGCACGTACATCGTCGACAGCCCCGCGCCGTGCAGCTTCGACTTCGCCTGACTGGCGCCGAAGATGCTGACCGTGATCGCGATCATCGGGTAGACGCACGGCGTCAGCGAGGTCAGCAGCCCGGCCGCGAACATGATGCCCAGCACGGGACCCCAGCTCCCCTCGGCCAGCGCGGCCTCGAAGGGCGAGGTCAGGTCGGTCAGCCAGTCGGCGTGAGCCGTCCCGGCGACCATGAGTACGACGGCCGCGCTCGCGAGCGCGGGCAACCAGCTGCGAATCGAGCGTCGAGTCATCCTACTGACCGTTTTAGTGCTGCAACCGCGGGGCCGTTGCAAGCCCCTGGGCAGAACCCGGTCACGGGACGCGCGAAATGGAGCGCCCCGGGCTCCAGCCGGGGACAGGGCGCCTCGCCGGTTGCTTGGGGGTCGAGGCCCCCAAAGTCGAGCGGCCAGAGGGGGCGCGCCACCCCGAGAAACCGGCCAAACGCCTGCAATCTCGCCGCAAACGGGGCGCGAAGGCCATGGATCGATCTCTGCACAGTGTGGAGTGACCGTGGACCGTGCTGTGTTGGAGGCGCGAATGATGCGATGGATTTCAAAGGGTGCGACGGCGACGCTGGCTGCCGTCATCGGCACCTTCGGGTTGGCAGCCACCGGATGCGGCACCTCGCCGACGGACAGCGTGGTGCCGAACGTGGAGGCGCTCGTGTTCGTCTCCCGGGCGTTCGAGCGAGACGATGGCTCGCACAACGTGCTGGGGGGCAACGGACAGACGATCGACTACCTGCGCTACCAGCCCGGAGGCGGGCTGATGGTGCTCTCGCCGCCCACCCCGGACGGTGAGCTCCGCGACCTGACGGCCGAAGGCGGCTTCGAGGGCGTCGACATCAACGGTGTCGACGTGAGCTTCGACGCCACCCAGGTCGTCTTCTCGATGCGGCACGCGGGCGACAACCGCTACCACGTCTACCTGGCGAACCTCGAGGGCGACGCGGCCATCCGCCAGATCACCTTCGGCGACTACCACGACGTCAAGCCGCTCTTCATGCCGGGCGACCGCGTCGCCTTCGTCACGAACGAGCCCTACACGGCGATGGGCACCCGGGCCGACGAGTACAACCACAGCCGGGTGGTCACGCAGATCGCGACCGTCAGCATCGCCGCGGGCGACGCCGACCGCCGCCTCTGCTCGCAGAACCTGTCGCACAGCGCGACCCCGTTCCTGCTCGCGGACGGCACCATCGGCTTCAGCCGCTGGGAGCACCTCGGGCCGGTCAACGACGTCAAGCTCTTCCGGATGAACCCGGACTGCACGAACATGCAGGCGATCGCCGGCCAGTTCGGCAAGTCGTTCAACAGCATCGTGCAGTCGCAGGAGGTCCCCGGTCAGCCCGGCACCTTCGTGACGGTGGCCACCAGCCGCCGCGGCACGATCCAGGCGGGCGCGGTCATGCACGTCGACGCGCGCTCGCAGACGTCGACCAACCCCGACCTCTACATCGACGTCCAGCAGGCGCGCTTCACGAACCTGACCCCGGACGTCCCGACCGGCATGGGCTCGCCGCCCAGCGGCGTCGGCCGCTACCGCACGCCGCGCCCCCTGGGTGACGGCCTGCTCCTCGTCTCCTGGGCCGACGGCGACGTCAACGAGCGCAACGAGCTCGCCGACACCGCGCCGAACTTCGGCATCTACCTCTTCGACCCGGACACGCAGCGCCGCACCCTGGTCTACGACAACCCCGACATGTGGGACGTCTACGCCATCCCGGTCCGCGTGCGGGACGAGCCGCCGGTCATCACCCCGACCGTCGACGCCAACCCGGACCCGAGCGAGCCGGCCATCATCGGCTCGATCGACATCACGGCGACCTCGCTCCGCGAGAACGTCAGCGGCGCGCAGTTCGACGGCGTCCCGCTCGGCGAGGCGCTCGGTCAGGCGACCCGGATGCGCATCATCGAGGGCTTCTCCTCCGAGATCGGCTCGGTCGGCCAGTTCGGCCTGACCATGCACGAGGGCGCCGCCATCCTCGGCGAGACCCCGATCTACGAGGACGGCTCCTGGCGCGCGGCGGTGCCGGCGTACCTGCCGTACCACCTGCAGCCCATCGACCGCTACGGCCTCGCCATCCGGAACCAGATGCTCTGGATCCAGGCGATGCCCGGCGAGACCCGCACCTGCGGCGGCTGCCACGAGTCGCGCTCCGAGACGGTCGAGCCCCGCATGGGCGCCACGACCATCGCGCAGCAGGTCGGCCCCGACATGAACACGCACATCGCCATCCCGGACCGCACCGAGCTGCCCTGGTACGGCGCGGCCAGCCGTCAGAACGTCCAGGACGTGCTCGACCGCAACTGCGCGAGCTGCCACGACGGCGGCGCGATGGACCCCTACGCGGGCCGCTTCTACACGGTCGAGGTCACCACGATGGAGGGCGAGATGCTCACCTTCGAGGTCCCCTACCTGGACCTGAGCAACCGCCTCATCGAGGCCTACTACGAGGACGAGGTCGTCAACTACCCCGCCTCGTACGTCTCGCTCCTCTACCCCTCGGCGATGATGGGCGACTCGATGGCGCTCGGCGACGTCCCGCCGGAGTGGATCGTCCCGGGCGAGGCCCGCGCCAGCCGGGTGATCGAGGTCATGAACGTGATGGCCGACGGCGACGCGGGTGACCTCGCGTGGGCCGACCGCCCCCTCCACCCGGAGGACCAGGGCGTCACCGTCTCGCGCGAGGATCGCATGGTCCTCATCCAGGCTGCCGACCTCGGCGGTCAGTACTACTCGCGATGGAACGTCGAGGGCGGCTACGACTGGTCGTCTGTGGCGGACTACTGATGGAACCGCGGACTGAAACGGAGAACGTCATGATGTACTTCAACAAGGCCTTGTTCGCCGCGGCCATCCTCGCGCTGGCCATGCCCCTCGGGGCGGCGGCTCAGGAGAACGACTCGGCAGGGGGCCACGACCGTTCGCGCGGTGAGCTCAGCCCCGGCACCGAGGCGCCCACCCGCGACGCGCTGATGCAGGCGATCGAGAGCGGCTCGCCCGAGCGCCTCGCCACCCTGCTCGAGTACGGGGAGCGCGTGGAGTGCCACGCCTGTGTCCCGATGCTCGAGCGTCAGCTGCTCGAGAGCGACGACGCGCTGGTGCGTGAGATGAGCGCGTGGTGGCTTCGCCGCCGTCCGTTCGGCTTCGCCGCCGTCATGCGCGAGATCCGCACCGTGCTCGCCACGGACGCCGACCCGGTCCGCCGGGCCCGCGCGGCCGAGGCCATCGGGGAGTTCATGGACCCGCACGGCGTGCCGCACCTCCGCGACGCGCTGGCCGACACGGACGCCCGCGTCCGCGAGGCAGCGGTCCGTGGCCTCGGGCGCATCAACTCGCCCGGCGGCAACGAGGGCATCGTGCAGGCCTTCACCGACGCGGACGCGAACGTCCGTGAGGCGGCGGTCGGCCAGGTCCTCTACGTGAACTTCTTCCGCGACCACGACGCGCTCATCGGCCTCCTCGCCGACGACACGCTCGAGGTCCGGCGCCGCGCGGCGCTCGCCCTGGGCACCTTCCGGGTGGCCGAGGCGGTCCCCGCGCTCGACGCCATGCTGCGGAGCGACGACGAGATGGGGCGGCAGGCGGCAGCCTGGGCGCTCGGCCGCATCGGGTCTTCGGAGGCGCGCGCCGCGCTCCGCAGCATCACCGAGACGGACGAGACCAGCCCGCGCGTGTGGGACGCCATCGAGGTGGCCCGCAACATGTGACCGTTTTCATCCCTGGGGAGGGATGGATGGGGAGCGCCTTCCACTGAGAGGGCAACCGAGCGCCCGGGGGACCAAGCCGTTCCTCGGGCGCTCACTTTTGCGCGGCCCGGCGCGAGGCGACCGAAGCGCTCATGTGTCGGGAAGACCCGGGCGGAGCGCAGGCCGGAGCGTGGTAGAATCGTCGACCGCAGGTGGGAGCACCGATCGGGTTGGAGCCCAGATGAACAAGCGGATCTTCTTCTTCCTCGGCGCGTCCGCGCTGGCCCTCGGTTGCCAGCAGAACGACGAGCCCGACTTCTCTTATTACGAGGAGCGCGTCGGCCCGGTCCTGACCAACGGCTGCTCGCGCGGACCCGCGGGGAGCGGCTGCCACATCGCGCGCGAGGACGGCACCTCGCTGGGCAACCTGGACGTCTCGAGCTTCGACGCCCTCATGCGGCGCGACGACGTGCTCGATCCCTATGGCCCCTACTCGAGCGCCCTGCTCCTCCTGAAGGCCGGCGATCAGGTGGACGTGCGCGTCGAGACGTTCGACGAGACCGAGCGCTTCGTCACGGTCACCACCGACATCCGCCACAACAACGGCCAGACCATCGACATCGGCTCGAGCGCGTACTCGCAGCTCCGTCAGTGGATCGAGGCCGGCCACACGCGCTCGGGCGTGCAGGACGAGGCGCTGTCGGTGAACGTCGGCGACTGCCGGAACGAGCCGGGCTCGCACCCGCTCTACGATTCCACGCTCGCCGAGCGCTTCGGCGCCCACTACACGCGCTACGTCAACGAGGTCGAGCCGATCCTCCGCGAGACCTGCGCGGGCGGCAGCTGCCACGGCTCTCCCATCGCCGACCTCTACCTCGCGTGCGGCGGCGACAGCGGGCCCCAGAGCCAGTGGAACTTCTGGGTCTCGGTGCAGCACCTCAGCACCCCGGCGTCGACGAGCGGGCTCCTGCGTCGACCGCTCAGCACCTTCCGTGGCGGCGTCTTCCACGAGGGCGGCAACGTCTTCGCCAGCGCGGAGGATCCCAACTACGTGACCATCCGCGACTGGGCCGACGCCCTCGTGGACGAGGCGCCCGAAGCCCTCGCGCCGCCGGACGGCGTGACGGAAGGCTTGCGATTCTTCGCCAACCGCGTGCAGCCCGTGCTCGTGCGCAAGGGCTGCATGTTCCTCAACTGCCACAGCCCCTCGATGTTCCACGACCTGCGCCTGCAGGGTGGCGCGCAGGGGCACTTCTCGCGCGTGGCGACCTATCGCAACTGGGACGCCTCGCGCCTGCTGCTCGCCCTGGACGCGTCGACCCCGAACGAGAGCCGCATCATCGCGAAGAACCTCTACCCGCCCGAGCAGGTGGCGGGCATGCCCGGCATCTTCCACCGCGGCGGCTCGCTCTTCGAGGACTTCGGCATGGAGGGCGGCGGCATGCCCAACGGCGCCACGCCCGACGACTGCGCGGGCTTCGACGCCGACGCGGGGGACCTGAACGAGGTGCCCGCCTACTGCGTCATGCTGCGCTGGTGGGAGATCGAGCGGGAGGAGGCGATCGCGGCCGGCGAGATCTTCCCCGACACCGAGATCGTGCGCTCCGTCGTCTGGATCTCGCGCCCGACCGGCGTGGGCGAGCCGCGCGACTTCGACACCTACCGTCCGGGCGCGGACCTCGTGCTCGCGCCGGCCATGGTCGACCCCACCACGGGCGACATGACGCTGGGCGCCGAGGCGAGCCTGCTCGGCGGCTGCGGGCTCGACGCCTCGAGCGCGGATCTGCGCGGCACCGCGGTCAGCTGGGACGGGAGCCGCATCGCGTTCGCGGCGCGCTCGAGCGCGTCGGCGCCGCTGCGCCTCTACTGGATGAACGACGACGGCTCCGGCTGCGAGCCCATCCCCGGCGTCGCGCCCGCGATGGATCAGCAGCACGGGATCCTCACGCACGACTTCGACCCGGCGTTCGCGCCGGACGGCCGCCTGGTCTTCGCGTCGGCGCGGGGCAACCTGGACCCGGCCATCCTCGGGCAGGACGGCCCGACCCGGACGCCGGCCGCGATGCAGCCGAACGCCAACCTCTACATCCTCGACCCGGCCGACTCGAGCGTCCGCCAGCTGACCTTCCTGTTGAACCAGGAGATCATGCCGTCGTTCATGACCGACGGCCGCCTCATCTTCACGGCCGAGAAGCGCGAGCCGGACTTCCATCAGCTCGCCGGTCGGCGTCAGAACCTCGACGGCGGGGACTACCACCCGCTCTTCGCGCAGCGAGGCAGCGTGGGATACCGCGCCGCGACCGAGATCGTGGAGCTGCTCGACCGCAACCTGGCCCTCGTCGCGTCGCCGCTCGACGCGGCCGACGGCGCGGGCGCGATCGTCATCGTGAACCGCTCCATCGGCCCCGACCAGGATGACCGCGACCCCGGCGACCGCTTCTACATCGCGTCGCAGCGCTTCGTGACCGCGGGCGGCGCCTATCGATCGCCGGCCGCCCTCCCGACGGGGCGCGTCCTCGTGAGCTGCGACCGGGGCGCGGGCGACGTGACCTCTGGCGGGTACGACTACGATCTCTGCGAGCTCGACCCGAGCACGGGCGCGCTGCGCGACCTGGGCGGGGCGTCCGGTCGCGCGGACATCGAGGCGGTGCCGATCTTCGCGCGCGCCGAGCGGGAGATCTTCACGTCCCGCATCGACGAGGCGAACGGCAACACCATGGTCATCGCGGGCGATCCCACGGCGGAGGTCGAGGTGCTCGACTTCCCGCTGCTCGAGACGCTGCTCTTCCAGAACACCCGGCAAGATCGCGAGATCGACTTCCGGGTCGGCGGCTTCGACGTGTTCGCCGAGTATCCGCCCCCCGCGGGCACGAGCGGCTTCGGCGACGCGAGCGGCGGCGACGTGATCAGCGACGACTTCGGCATGATGTACCTGCGGCGCGAGGCGCTCGGGCACATCGACCTCAACGTCGACGGCTCGGCGCGCTTCAGCTTCCGCGGCGGCCTGCCGATCGTGCTCGGGGTGACCGACTCGGCCGGCGCGCTGTTGAGCTTCGACGAGGGCGATCCCTTCACCGGCGAGCGCATCCAGCGCGAGCAGATGCAGTTCTACCCCGGGGAGCGATCGCACCAGTCGTTCCGGCGGGAGCTGTTCAACGGGATGTGCGCCGGCTGCCACGGCTCGATCAGCGGTCGCGAGCTCGACGTGGCCGTCGACGTGGACGTGCTGACCACCGCGTCGCGCGCGATGAGCACGGGTCAGGGGCCGGCCGGATTGTGAGCGCGCGTGGTTGCTCTTTGACCGCGACGACGCCGCGCGCTTAGATTCGCCCTGTGCCGCTCCCCGCGCTGGTTGCATTGGCGTTCGTCAGCGGGCTGTCTGCCTCCCTCGCCGGTCGGCAGGAGCTGCGGATGAGCCCGCGTCCCGTCGCGTTGACCCGGAGCTTCCTGGCCTATCTCTCCTACGCGGTCCTCGTGATCGTGCCGGCGAGCGTCTACTTCTATCTCTTCCACGGCGACTGGTTCCTCCTCTACGCCGTCGACGTGCAGCGGATCCCGTCCGCCGTGGCGCTCGTCGGCTTCATGGGGCAGGGCGCGCTCGGCGTCCTGGGCTTCGTGCTCGGCGCGGTGCTGGTCCGCAATCAGCGCGAGCTCATCGTCGGGATCCTGCTCGGCGTGGCGGTCGTGGCCGCTGGCGTCCTGGTGGTGCTCTACGCCGATCGCCTCGGGCAGGTGGGCAGCTACGCCCAGTATCACGGGCAGTTCGGGCTCGAGTCCTACGCGAGCGGTCCGCTCCTGACGGGGGCCCTCGGCCTGGGGGGCATCGTGCTGGTCGGCCTGGCGGTGCTGCTCGCCCGGCTCTGGACCGCTGGTCGCGCGCGGTGAGCGCGTCGTTGTTGACCCTTCTGTGACGGGCTGATAGCGTCGCGCAGCGCTTTTCTCCCCCATTTCCGGGGGGATGGCTCAGCTTGGAAGGAGCGAAGGCGGTGGGTGGGCGCACCAAACGCGTGATGGCGATCGTCGGCTTCGTCGCCGCGCTGGCGCTGCTCGGCGCCTGCGGGCCGACGCTGTACACGTTCAACAGCATCCCTGCCTCGCAGGTGGTGGAGCAGGCGCGTCAATCGAACGCCGCCGAGCACGCCCCGTACGAGTACTTCACCGCGCAGTCCTACCTGGACAAGGCGCGAGAGGAAGCGGCCGAGGCCAACTATCAGGACGCGATCCGGTTCGCCGAGCGCGCCAACGAGCTCGGGACCAAGGCGCGCGATCTGGCGCGCCGGCGCATGCGCGAGGCGGGGCGTTGAAGACGCGTCTCTTCGTGCTCGGGCTCCTCGGTCTCTCGTCCCTCGGCTGCAGCCGGGCGGCGGTGCTGCAGGGGCGCGTCGACGGGCTCCGCGACATCGTCGAGCAGGCGGAGCGCAACGGCGCCTATCGCTGCGCGCCGCGCGAGCTGGCCATGGCCCAGGCCAACATCGACTTCGCCGAGGTGGAGCTCGCCCAGGGCGACCTCGACCGCGCCGAGGAGCACTTCCGGCTCGCCGAGCCGAACGGGCGCGCGGCCTTCCGGCTGTCTCCCGCCGCTCGCTGCGCGCCCCGCGGCGTCGTGATCGAGCAGCCCGTGCTGCCCCCCGCGCCCGGCGACGCCGACGGCGACGGCATCCTCGATCCCGACGACGAGTGCCCGAACGACCCCGAGGACTTCGACGCCTACGAGGACGAGGACGGCTGCCCGGAGGATCAGGACCAGGACGGCGACGGCCGGCCCGACACCGTGGACGCGTGCCCGGTCGAGCCCGAGGACGCCGACGGATACCAGGACGAGGACGGCTGCCCCGAGCTCGACAACGACCTCGATGGCCTCGTCGACGCGGCGGATCGCTGCCCGCTCGAGCCCGAGGATCTCGACGGCCACGCGGACGCGGACGGCTGCCCGGACCTCGACAACGACGGGGACACCATCCCCGACCGCACCGACCGCTGCCCGAACGAGCCGGGTCCGGCCGACGAGGGCGGCTGCCCGCGCGTCTACCAGGACGTCGAGGTCACCTCGACCGGGATCGTCATCCACCAGCGGATCTACTTCGAGTTCAACCGCGCGGTGATCCGCGATCGTTCTTTCCCGATCTTGAACACCGTCGCCCAGGTCATGCGTGACTTCCCGGACATCTCCATCGAGATCCAGGGGCACACGGACAGCCGCGGCGGCGACGATTACAACATGCGCCTGTCGGGCGAACGCGCCGAGGCGGTGCGTCAGTACCTCATGCAGCAAGGGATCGCCGCCGGGCGGCTGACCGCGCGAGGGTACGGCGAGACGCGCCCCATCGACACGAACCGCACCGAGGCGGGGCGCGCCAACAACCGACGCGTCGAGTTCTTGCGGACCGACGCGGCGGCGCAGCAGTCACGGACCGAAGAGGCCGTGCCCTGAGGGGCGCGCCTCCCATCAGCCTGGGGTAGTCGACACCATGAACCGAATGGCCACTTGGAGCGCCGTCATCTGCGCGGCGAGCATCGTGATGGCGAGCGCGAACGGCGCCTCGGCGCAAGGCGCGATGCAGCAGGTGCTCGACCTGAACCGCCAGGCGATGGATCAGTACATGAACCTCGAGCTCGAGCAGGCGCAGAGCCTCCTCGAGCGCGCGCTCTCCGTGGCGCAGCGGGGGAACGTCTCCGGCGCGCCGCTCGCCCGGACGTACCTGAACCTCGGCGTCGTCGCGATCGGCGGCTTCGCCGACAACGGACGCGGCCTGAACTACTTCGTGCAGGCGCTCGAGGCCGACGGCGGCATCCAGCTCGATCCGCTCACCAGCACGCCCGAGATCCAGACCGTCTTCCAGCTCGCGCGCTCGCGCGTGGGCAGCGGCGGCGGCACGACCGGGGGCGGCACGACGGGCGGCGGCACGACCGACAGCGGCACGGGTGGCGGCACGACCGGGGGCGGCGCGACGGGCGGGAGCAGCGGCAACGTCCCGCACATGCCCGTCCCCGAGCAGCTCGCGCAGACCGCGGTCCCCGTCTACGTCGAGGTGCCCGGCAGCCCGGCGCACGTCTACCTCTTCTATCAGGCGCACGGGATGCGCGAGTTCCGCCGCGTCGAGATGGTCGCGGTGGCGGGCGGCTACGGCTACGAGATCCCCTGCAGCGACGTCTTCCAGCCGAGCATCGAGTACTACATCGTCGCGTTCGGCAACGACGGCAGCCCCGTCGGCTTCGCGGGCACGCAGACCGACCCGTACTCCGTGCCGATCGTCGGCTCGCGCTCGCACCCGGCGCCCGCGCTGCCCGGCCGCGCGCCGCCCCAGACCTGCGGCGACGAGGAGTGTCCGCCCGGCATGGCCGGCTGCGCTTCCGGCGGCGGCGGCGGTGGCGGCATGGGCTCGACCTGCCGCATGGACGGCGAGTGCGCGTCGGGGCTCGTGTGCCGCGACGACCTCTGCGTGACCGACAGCAGCGGCGGCGGCGGTGGCGGTGGGGGCGGCGACGACGGGAACATGCCGCGCTTCTTCATCCACGCTGGCGGCACCCTCGGGCTCGGCGTCGCGTCTCCTGGGATGCGCGCCGACTCCTTCCCGTGCACGCAGGCAGACGTGGAGATGGGCTTCTGCAACGCCGTCAACGATCCCGAGGTCTTCATCGCCGCCACCGACGGCGGAGAGTGCGCCGCGACCCCGGGGGAGGAGGGGCAGGAGTACTGCGTGCGCCTCGCCCAGGGAGGCATCGTCGCGCACCCCGCGATCCGTGTGGCGGTCGGCTACTACGTGCTGCCCTTCTTCGGCATCGCCGCCTGGGCCCGCTTCGCGCCGCTCTCGGGCCAGGGCACGATGTCCTTCCTGACCATCGGCGCGCGCGGCGAGCTGCAGGTGACCCCGCCCGCCGAGACCGGTTTCCACGCTTCGGTGTTCGCCGGAGGTGGCGCCGGGCAGGTACAGATCCAGCCGCCCGGCAACGGGCAGAACGCCCCGTTCATCATCAGCGGCCTCGGGAACATCACCGTCGGCGGCTACGCGGGCTACCGCATCATGCGCAACTTCGGCTTCGTCGGAGAGATCGACTTCCTCTTCCAGGTGCCGACCTTCCTCTTCGACATCGACATCACGCTGAACCTCGCGGTCACGTTCTGAAGCGGCGCTGACGGCGCCCGACGAGACGTGCCCGAGACCGTCCTGAGCCTCTTCGCCGAGCAGGTGGCGCGCGCGCCGCGCCGGACCGCTCTGCGTTATCGATCCGGTGGCATCTGGCGCGGGCACACGTGGGCCGACTGGCAGAGCACGAGCGCGGCGGTGGCGGCCGCGCTCGCGGACTGCGGCGTCCAGCCCGGCGATCGCGTGGCCATCCTCGCGCGCACCTCCGTGCGCTGGGTGATGGCGGACCTCGGCGTCCTGATGTGCGGCGCTGTGACGGTGCCCATCTATCCGACGCTCCGCGCCGACGCGATCGGCGAGATCCTGCGAGACAGCGGGGCCACGGTGATCTTCGCCGAGGATCCCGTGCAGCTGGCCAAGGCGGTCGACGAAGAGGCCGGGGAGCTGCCCGGGCTCCAGCGCGCCGTCGTCTTCGAGCGTGTGGCCCGGCTCGATCGCCCCGACGAGGAGGGGCGGCTCGACGTCACCATCGAAGACGCCGACAGCCGCGGCCGCCCCGTGCTCTCCTGGGAGATGCTCCTCGAGCGAGGCGTCTTGACGCGTGAGGCGGCCCCGGAGCTCCTCGCACAGCGCTCCGCCACCGTCACCCCCGAGTCGCTCGCGGCCATCTACTACACGTCGGGCACGAGCGGTGAGCCCAAGGGCGTTCAGATCACGCACGACGCGTTCGTCTTCGAGACCGCGCAGATCTGCCGCGTCATGCCGGTCAGCGCGAGCGACGAGCAGCTCCTCTTCCTCCCGCTGGCGCACATCGTCGCCAAGCTCACCGTCATGCTGCAGCTGCGCGTCGGCTTCGTGACCAGCTTCGCCAGCTCCATCGAGGACGCGGCCGAGGAGTGCGGCGAGGTGCGCCCGACCTTCATCGCGGGGGTGCCGCGCGTCTTCGAGAAGATCCAGGAGGCCATCGAGGCGAGCCCGAAGATCCAGGGCGACATCCAGCAGCGCGTCTTCGACTGGGCGCTCGGCGTCGGCCGTCGCGTCAGCGCGCTTCGCCAGGAGGGGCGCGAGCCGGGCAGCCTGCTCGCCGTGCAGCACCGCTCCGCCCACCGCCTGGTCTTCAATCGCGTGAAGCAGCGGCTCGGCGGGCGTCTGCGCTTCATGCTGAGCGGCGCCGCGCCCCTCGCGAAGTCCACGGCGGAGCTGTTCCACGCCTTCGATCTCCTCATCCTCGAGGGCTACGGGCTGACCGAGACGACCGGGGCGTCGACCCTCAACACCGTCGACGCGTACCGCTTCGGCACGGTCGGTCGCCCGCTCCCTGGCGTCGAGGTGAAGCTGGCCGAGGACGGCGAGATCCTGATCCGGGGCCGGAGCGTCACCGCCGGCTACTGGTGCAGCGCCGACCCTGCGGCGTTCACCGACGACGGCTACTTCCGCACGGGCGACGTCGGCGTTTTCGACACGGACGGTTACCTGACGGTCACGGACCGCAAGAAGGACATCATCGTCACCGCGGGCGGCAAGAACGTCGCCCCCGCGCGCGTCGAGCTTCGCCTGACGCGGAGCCCTTACATCGACCGCGCCGTCGTCGTCGGCGACCGCCGCAAGTACCTCGTCGCGTTGCTCGAGGTCGACCGAGAGGCGATCTTTCGCTGGGCCGATCAACACGGCCTCGGAGGCGATCGCTCCGTCCTTCTCCGCCACCCGCGCGTCTGGGCGCTCCTCTCGACCGAGGTCGAGCGCGCGAACGAGAAGCTCGCGAGCTTCGAGCAGATCAAGCGCTTCGAGCTGCTCCCGGGTGAGCTGACGCAAGCGAGCGGCGCGCTGACGCCGACCGGCAAGGTCAAGAGACGTTTCGTCGAGGAGAAGTACGCGGACCTGGTCGACGTGCTCTACGAGGGCAACACGGCTGAGCTCGAAGATCTTTCCTAGTTGGAGGGCCTGAACGCAGGCCCTCCCCCCATGGGGCGAAGCGCCCATGGGGCCCCCCTCCCGACTACGGCGATTCGCGCGCTCCGCGCGCTCGGTCGCCGAGCCCCCCGCGGGGCGCTGGGGCCCCCGCGGCTCGCGCTTTCGCTTCGCGAAAGCTGGCCGCCTTGTCTGCTTGGAGGGCCTGAACGCAGGCCCTCCCCCCATTGGGCAAAGCGCCAATGGGGCCCCCCTCCCGACTACGGCGATTCGCGCGCTCCGCGAAAGCTGGCCGCCTTTCCCGGTGTACGCGGCCGGTAATTGTGCGCGGCGGCGGATTCCTGGGCGAGCTCGACGGGAGCCTCCAACGGCAGACGCAGCGCGGTGGCTGGTCCGATCGCCGATGCGCGTCGCGGATCCGGCGACGGGCGCGGAGGCGGTCGCGGAGGCAGTCGCGGAGGCGGTCGCGGAGACGGTCGCGGAGGCGGAGGCGGAGGCGGTCGCGGAGGAGGAGGCGGTCGCGGAGGAGGAGGCGGTCGCGGAGGAGGAGGCGGTCGCGGATCCGGCGACGGGCGCGGAGGCGGTCGCGGAGGCAGTCGCGGAGGCGGTCGCGGAGGCGGTCGCGGAGGCGGTCGCGGAGGCGGTCGCGGAGGCGGTCGCGGAGGCGGTCGCGGAGGCGGTCGCGGAGGCGGTCGCGGAGGCGGTCGGGAGGCGGTCGGGAGGCGGTCGGGAGGCGGTCGCGGATGCGATCGCGGAGGCGGTCGCGGAGGCGGTCGCGGAGGCGGTCGCGGATGCGGTCGCGGAAGCGGATGCGGTGGCGGATGCGGTGGCGGATGCGGTGGCGGATGCGGTGGCGGATGCGGTGGCGGATGCGGTGGCGGATGCGGTGGCGGATGCGGGGGCGGATGCGGTGGCGGATGCGGTCGCGGAGGCGGTGGCGGATGCGGTGGGCGGATGCGGGGGCGGATGCGGTGGCGGATGCGGTCGCGGAGGCGGTCGCGGATGCGGTCGCGGACACGGCGGCAGACCAAGCCCAGCGGCGACGGCACAACCTGCCGCCCACCCTGGCACGTGCCTCCTTGTGCAATCATGCGCCGCGTGCCAGGCTGGGCGCGTGAGTACCCGGGAGGAGGGTCGGGAGCTCTGGCTCCGTGGGCGTCTCGACGAGGCGGCCGAGGTGTTGGACGCGTTGATCGCGGCGGCGGAGCCCGCTGAGGCGGCGCGGCTGACGCGAGATCTGGCGCGCGTCGAGATGGCGCGTGAGTCCCCACGTAAGGCGCTCGAGCTCTTCGAGCGTGCCCTGGCCCACGCGGGCGAGGCCGACGCGCCGCGGCAGGCCGCGACGATCCACGCGCGTCGCGCGGAGGCGCGTGCCTGGTTGGGCCAGTCGCCGGAGGCCTCGGACGAGGCGCGCAGCGTCCTCGAGGATCGCGCGGCGCCGGCCGAGGCGCGGTCGGTGGCGCGGCGCACGCTGGGCCGGGTCGCGGCGACCGGCGGCGATGTGGAGGAGGCGCTGCGGCGCTTCGACGAGGCGATCGGGGAGCTTCGCGAGAGCGAAGACGCGGCCGAGCCGCTCGCCCTCGCCTACCTCGACGCCGCGGAGGCGCTGCTCGACCGCGACGGTCCGGTCGACAGCTCGGCCGCGGCGGCGCGGCTCGCCGAAGCCCGCGATCACATCGAGGGGGGTGGGCTCGATCGTCTGCGACCGCGTCTGGGCGTCCTGCTCGCGCGCGCCCGCGGCGCGAACGGCGACACGGACGGCGCGGTCCAGGAGCTGGAGCGGCTCGTCTCCGAGCTGCGCAGCGGACCCCGCGACGTCTCGTGGCAGGCCCTCGCCGCGCTCGCGCGGCTCCACGAGCAGCGCGGAGCCGAGTTCCTCGCCCGAAAGAGCTTCGAGCAGGCGGTCGAGGTCCTCGAGGCGCTGGCCACGGCCCTCGCCCGCGAGCATCGGGAGAGCTTCTGGAACGACGCTCGGCGTCAGTACGTCCGACGGCGCGCGGCCGGGGAAGGCGACCGACGACCACGCCCTCAGGTCGCGGGCCCGTTCGCGGACGGGCGGCTCGCGCGCCTGCTCGAGATCCTCAAGCGACTCGCGAGTGAGACGGACGTCGATCGCGTGCTCGAGCGCATCACGGACTGCGCCATCGAGCTCAGCGGAGCCGAGCGCGGCTTCGTGCTCCTCACGGACGAGGACGACGTGCTGCTGCCGCACACCGTGCGCGACGTGGCGAACCCGGACGACCCGCACGTGGCCTTCAGCCGGTCGATCGCGGAGGCGGTGCTCATCGACGGCGAGCCCATCCTGACCGTCGACGCGCGCAGCGACATGCGACTCAGCGAGTACCTCTCGGTGCACAAGCTGATGCTCAAGTCCGTCGCGTGCCTGCCCATCCGCGGCCGCTCCGGCACCGTCGGCGTGCTCTACCTGGAGCATCGCATGCGGCGTGGTCGCTTCGGCGAGGCCGATCTCGACCTGTTGCTGGCGTTCGCCGACCAGGCCGCGATCGCGCTCGAGAACGCGCGCCTCCTCGCGAGCCTGGACACGCGCCGGGAGGAGCTCGAGCGGGCCAACGAGGAGCTCGGCGCGGCGAAGGAGGAGATCGAGCGGCTCCTCGACGCCAGGACGGTCGAGCTCGAGGAGGCGAAGACCGAGCTCGTCCGGGCCCGCGAGGCCCTGCGCGCCGCGAACGACCGCCACGGGATCGTCGGGCGCAGCGAGCGGATGCGGCGCGTCTTCGCCGTCATCGACCGCGTGCGGGACGCCGAGGTCCCCGTCGTCATCCACGGCGAGAGCGGCACGGGCAAGGAGCTGATCGCCCGGGCCATCCACTTCAGCGGGCGGCGCTCGCGCGAGTCGTTCGTCGCGCTGAACTGCGCCGCCATCCCCGAGGCGCTGCTCGAGAGCGAGCTCTTCGGGCACGTCCGGGGCGCGTTCACCGGGGCCGACCGTGACCGCGAGGGCGTGATCGTGAAGTCGTCGGGCGGGACGCTCTTCCTCGACGAGGTGGGCGACATGCCGGCGAAGATGCAGGTCGATCTCCTCCGCGTCCTACAGGATCGCAAGGTTCGTCCGGTCGGGGGCGACCACGAGGTGGAGGTCGACATCCGCGTGATCGCCGCGAGCAACAAGTCGCTGGAGCGGCTCGTCGAGCACGGCGAGTTCCGGGAAGACCTCTTCTATCGACTCAACGTCGTGCAAGTGAAGCTGCCGCCTCTCCGGGAGCGCGTGGAGGACATTCCGCTGCTGTGCGAGCATTTCCTGGCCGCGTTCGCCGAGCGCGACGACGCGGCTCCGAAGCGCATCTCTCGCGAGGCCATCCGGCGCATCGCGAGTCACCCGCTGCCGGGCAACGTTCGCCAGCTCGAGCACCTGCTGCTGAACGCCTGGGTGATGTCGGAGGGTGACGTCATCGACCTCGACGACCTCGCGCTCGCCGACGACGGGACGAGCCTCCCCGTGCCGCCGCGTCTCGAGAAGGCGCTCTCCGCGAGCGCGCACTCGCGGCCGCCGACGTCGGGCCCCGCCGACGCGCCGCCCCCGTCGAGCGTCGAGGAGTTCAAGGACACGGAGAAGCGGCGCATCCTCGAGGCGCTCGAAGCCGAGAGCTGGAACCGCGTCCGCGCCGCGAAGGCCCTCGGCATGGCGCGCCGCACGTTCTACCGGCGGCTCAAGGAGTACGACATCCTGTAGCCAGAGACCCGGCCGACGCGCGGCGTCCTGGCCGGAGGAGGCGCGAGTTCTTCGACCGCGGCCAAGGATCGGGCGACGCACGCGGGGAATGGCGCTATCGTGGGGTCGATGCGGGTGCGTCTCGTCTTCATCGCCGCCGCAGCGCTGCTCGCGCTGACCGGATGTCCTCGCGAGCCGGACGCGCCTGAGCCCGGCATGGGCACGCCGTGCGAGCAGATCGACGACTGCAACGCCGGCGACACGTGCGGCCTCCTCACGCTCTGCGTGGACGGGTTCTGCGCGGAGGAGCCGACGCTCGTCTTGCCCTGCCCCGGCGACGGCGCTCCCGTCCGGCCGCCCGGCTGACGCGCCGCTCTACTCGTCGCCTTCGGTCGCGAAGCGGCGCTCGAGCTCTTCGAAGTAGTCGACCCCGTCCTTGGACTTGGTGCGCGGGTGGCTGTCGTCGACGCGCTCGTCCCGGCGCTTGCCCTTGCCGCTCTTGCGCGCCGAGTCGTCGAGGAGCACCACCGGGCGGTTCTTGCCCGTCTCGTCCGCGCTGCTGAATCCGTCGAGCATCAGCGACTCGGAGTCCTCGAGGCTCAGCGAGGGCCCATCGACCAGCCCGTCGAGATCCATCGGCTCGCTGATCTCGCCGCCCATCGAGAGGGGCGCCGGCGTGTGGCCTCCCATCGGCTCGGCCGGGATGCTCAGGAGCTGGAGATCGTCGAGCAGCGCGCCCTCGTCGATGTCGGGCAGGATCTCTTCCTCCACGTCCCACACGCGACGCGCCTCGGAGTCGGGCACCACCTCGAGCCGGGGAGGGTCCGCCTCGACGATGCCGAGCGCCTCTTCGCGGATGCGCTCGGCGGGCGCGACCGACGCGAAGTAGCGGGCGATCGCGCGCGGCCCCACCAGGAAGCCGTTCCGCATCGACAGCTCCTCCAGGTACATCGCGAGGTGCGCCGCGCTCGGCATGCGGTGCCCGCGATCGCGCTGGAGCGCGGCGAGCACGATCTCCTCGAGGTCGGCCGGATAGCCGGGCACGATGGTCGACGGCGGCGGGGCGTCCTGCTCGACCACCTGCGTCATGATCTGCACGTCGTTGCCGCGGAAGAGGCGCGTGCCGGTGGTGAGCTCGTAGAGGACGACCCCGAGCGCGAACACGTCGGCGCGCTTGTCGAGCGGCTTCCCGCGCACCTGCTCGGGCGCCATGTACGCGAACGTGCCGCGCACCGCGCCGGCCTCGGTGTCCTTGCGCGCGCTGGTCGCGGCGACGCCGAAGTCCATCAGCTTCGCCACGCCGTCGCGCGTGAGCATGATGTTGTGCGGGGTCACGTCACGGTGGACGATCCGCAGCGGCCGGCCCGCGCGGTCCTTCCGCTCGTGCGCGTGGTGCAGCGCCTCGCACGCCTGCACGACGACCGCCGCCGCGACGTTCATCGGCATTACCGCGCCCGCCTTCGCGCCGAGCCGCCAGAGGTCGGCCACCGTGAGCCCCTCGACGTACTCCATGGCGATGTACCAGTAGCCGTCGGCCAGCCCGATGTCGTAGACCTGCGGGATGTTCGGGTGGGCGAGCTCCGAGAGCAGCCGCGCCTCGTCCTGGAACATGCGCAGCTGCCGCTTGTGCTCGGCGAGATGCGGGAACAGCCGCTTGATCACGACGTCGCGGAAGAAGCCGCCCTCCCCCCACTGGCGCGCGAGGAAGATCTCCGCCATCCCGCCGGCGGCGATCTTTCGGATCAGGTCGTAGCTCGCGAGTCTCGTGGTCATCTGCGTTCGGACGAGCGGGCGCTCACCGGGAGCGTACAGGGGAACCGACGGGTGGGCACGGAACCGTCGCCTCCGGGGGTGTATGCTCCCCCCGCATGAGACGTCTCTCGTTGTGCATGATGGCGCTCTTCGCCGCCGCTGGCTGTGGCGAATCCCACGCCCCCGACGGCGGGGCCGGCGGGATCGGGGCCGCCTGCGACGAGGCGCCGTGCCCGTCCGGGCTCGCTTGCGTGCGCGCCGCCACCTTCCCGGGCGGCTACTGCTCGGTCACCTGCGAGTCCAGCGAGTGCCCCGCCGGCGCGGTCTGCGGCGAGACGTCACCGCCGATCTGCCTGGCCACCTGCGCCGACGCCAGCGAGTGCCGCGACGGCTACGACTGCTGGCGGGGCGCGTGTCGTCCCGCGTGCACCCGCGACGCCGACTGTGGTGGGGACGGAACGAGCTGCGTGGACGGCCGCTGCGAGGGCGCCGAGTGCTCCGACGCGGCGGACTGCGCGCCCGGCCAGATCTGCCGCGAGTTCGCGTGCGTCGCGCCCCCGCCCGACGGCGGCCTCTTGCTGCCGACCGGCGCGGCCTGCGCCGGCGACGTGGAGTGCGAGAGCGGCGTCTGTCTCCCGCCCGCGCTCGGCGGGACCTGCTCCATCGCGTGCACCGACGCCGAGGCGTGCTTCGTCTTCCCGACCGAGCACGGCTGCACCGTCTTGCCGGAGGCGCCGTCGCGGGCCGTCTGCGCGCCGCTGCCCGACGGCGCGCTCGCCCGGGGCCGCGCGTGCGTCGAGGACGCAGAGTGCCAGGCGCGCCTCTGCCAGGAGGGGCAGTGCACGGAGGTCTGCGACGACGACGGCGACTGCCTGACCGGCCAGACGTGCACCACCCTCCCCCGGGCTGGCACGAGCGCCACCTACTCCGGCTGCGGCTATCCGGCGCGCACGGGCGCGGTGCAGATCGACGAGATCGACCTCGGCTCGGTCGTGCTGCGGGCGGCCACCGTCGACGCGCTCGAGTTCGCCACCCCGCCCGACACGGTCAGCGTGACGCTGCAGGCGCGCCGCGTGAGCGGGGACCCGCTCGCGGTCGGCTTCTCCCGGGTCGACGACCCCGCGAGCACCACGCTGTTCGACGTGTTCGAGATCCTCATGCTGAACGACCAGCCCATCCGCTGGCTCCCGGTCGACACCGGCGAATCGGCGGCGATGCTCGTGCCGAACACCACCCCCGACCGGGTCCGCTACCTCCCCGGCCGGCACGAAGTGGCGGTGAACACCTTCCCCCGCTCCATGGGCGACACGGGCGCGGCGGGCTTGACGGTGAGCGCACTGGTGAAGCGCGCGGCCGGCGGGACGGTGACGAGCGGGACCCTGGACCTGAACGTCTTCCTCGTCGGCGTGGGGGTGAGCGCGTCGGCCGCCCCCAGCAACGGGCGGCTGCAGACGGCGCTGACCCGTCTGCGGGACCGCCTCGCGCCGACGGGCGTGAGCCTGGGCGCCATCCGCTACTTCGACGTGACGGGCGCCGACGCGACCCGCTACCAGGTGATCGACTCCACGGACGGCGAGTCGAGCGAGCTGGCCGGGCTCTTCCGGCTCAGCGGCGGCGTCTCCACCGGCCGGGTGCTGAACGTGTTCCTCGTCCGCTCGATCGAGTCGGGCAGCGGAGGCTTCGCCGCGCTCGGCGTCGCGGGGGGCATCCCGGGCCCGGTGGGTCAGCACGGGACTCAGCACAGCGGCGTGGTCTCCGCGTTCGATCCCGCCGTCGTGGGCTCGGGCAACACCGGGGCGCGCCTGGTCGGGCACATCCTCGCCCACGAGATCGGGCACTACGTGGGGCTCTTCCACAGCACCGAGCAGAGCCGGCCATGCGGCCCGGGGGAGGAGCCCGAGCGCGACGGCTGCGCCCCGTTCGGGGCGGGCGATCAGCTCGCGGACACCGCGCGCGGCGACGACTCCCTCGTGATGTACTGGCGGGTCGTGGGCGCGGGCTCGAACGACCGCTGGAGCGCCGGCCAGGGCTTCGTGTTCCGGGTCAGCGCGCTGGTGGGGCCATGAGCGCGCCTCTCGAGGGCCGGGTCGTCCTCGTCGTCGGCGGCGGCCGGGGGATCGGGCGCGCCCACGCGCTCGCCTGCGCGTCGGCGGGCGCGCGCGTCGTCGTCAACGACCTCGGCTGCGATCTGCTGGGCGCGGGGCACGACCCCGCGGTCGCGGAGGCGGTGGCGGCGGAGATCCACCGCGCGGGCGGCGAAGCGAGCGCGGACGCGACCGACGTGGCGAGCGGCGCGGCCGAGATCGTCGCGCGAGCGCTCGAGGCCCACGGACGGCTCGACGTCGTGATCGGGGCGGCCGGGCTCGCGCTGGATCGCACCGTCATGAAGATGGACGACGAGGTGCTCGACCGCATGATCGACGTGCACGTGAAGGGCAGCTTCGCGCTCGTCCGCCACGCCGCGCGCGCCATGATCGACCAGGGCGACGGGGGCGCGATCGTGCTCCACACCGGTCCGGCGGCCTTCTTCGGGGCCGCGCGCCAATCGGCGCTCGGGGCCACCTCGGCCGCGATCGTGGGGCTGGTGCGCAGCGCCGCGATCGAGCTTCGAAAGCACGCCATCCGGGTCAACGCCATCGCGCCGACCGCTCGCACGCGGTCGACCGAGCAGCTCCCGCTGTTCACGGGGATCGCGCCCGACTCGATGGGGCCGGAGTTCGTGGCGCCCGTCGGTGTCTTCCTCGCCTCCGACCAGGCCCGCGAGGTCAGCGGCGAGGTGCTCGGCGTGGCCGGCACCCGCTACTACGCGCTGCACGGACGCGAGACGCCCGGCTGGTTCGGCGAAGGTCGCCCTCCCACGCCGGAGGAGCTGGCCGCCGCGTGGAGCGACGTCACACGAGGCTGAGCGCTCGGTGGAAGGGTGGAGGTCAGGCGCCCAGGTCGATGATGACCACACCGCGCTCCGGCTCGTCATCCGAGACGGCGGGGCCGTGGTCGCGAGGCAGTGGGAGGTGCAACGGCAGCTCACGCACCGGCGAGTCCTGTCGCTGCCGGTCGTCGTCTTCGCGCCGTCGAATCTGGTCGATGATGAAAGAAGGCAGCATAGGGCTCAGCTCGCCTCCGCGTTTCTTCTAGTAAGATGGGTCCGACGCCCCCATTTGAAAACCCCTGTCGACACTCCGGGCCTCCCGGGGCTCTTCGTGAGGATATCCAATCGGGTCTGCTTCCCCAAGCTCATCGGCGTCTCGCGCGCCCTTCGAAGGGTGGCAACGTCGCAAAAGATGACCCGCGAAGGGTCCGTAGTCTTGGGCTGTGTACCACGACGCCGCCAGCCGCGAACAGAAAGAGCCGGACGGGCTCAGCCTGCTATCCTCGCCCCGTGCGCGGGATTCGGCCGACGATCTTCACGATCGTGATCGCCTGCGGGATCGCGGGCGCGATCTCTCGCGCGGACGCGCAGCCCGACGCCGACTACGCGCTCGAGGGCGACGCCTGGAATTCCGTGTCACGGTTGATGCAGATCGCCCGCGATCGTGAGCTGCGCGTGGACGCCCCTGCGCGTCTGGACGTCGGCATCCTGCAGCCAGGCGACTCGCTTTTGATACTTCACCCCCGCGAGGCGCCGCCCGCGTCGGGCATCACCGCGTTCCTGCGCGCCGGAGGTCGGGTGGCCCTGGCGGACGACTTCGGGGCCGGGGACACGCTGCTCGACGTGTTCCAGATCGATCGCGGCGCCCCGCGCCCCGAGAACGCGTCCCGGATGCGGGGCAACCCGGAGCTGCTCCTGGCGCGTCCGCGAGGCCGTCACCGCCTCACCGAGGGCGTGGCCGCGCTCGCCAGCAACCACCCCGCGATGGTGCACCACCGCGAGCTGGCGCCGATCTTCGAGCTGTCGGAGGGCGAGGCGCTCGTGCTCGCGGGGGCGGTGGGGTCGGGGCGCCTGGTGGTGCTGTCCGACCCGAGCGTGCTCATCGACAACATGCTCGAGCTGCGTGACAACCGCCGCTTCGCGGAGAACCTGCTGACCTATCTCGACGACGGTCGGGGCGGCACGCTCTACATGATCGGGCCCGACACCCCGGTCGTGGGTCGCTTCGGGGAGCCGGGGGCCGATCGTCCGCTGCACGATCTGCGGACGGCGCTGGAGCAGCTGGCGACCCTGGAGCTGCCGCCGCTCGCGCTTCGGATCGCCGCCCTCGCGCTCACCGCCATCGCGCTCGTGCTCGCGTTCGGGGCCCTGCCGCGGCGCTCGCCGTATCGGACCGAGCGCATGTTCGCGCGCGCCCCTTCCGTCGGCGGGTTCGCGGGCCGCGTCGCGTTCTTCGGGCGCAAGAAGGTCAGCTTGCTCGCGCCTCTGTTGGTCTACAAGTTCGAGCTGGAGGCCGAGATCCTCGAACACCTCGCCCTCAGCGAGCGGACCCTGCTGCGCGACGTGCTGGACGCGATGCGCGCGCGCGGGGCCGGCGACGAGGACGTGGCCCGCATGCGAAGCCTGCTGCTCGAGCTCGACAAGCTCCGGGCGGCCCAAGATCGACCGCCCGGCGCGCCCCACATCGGAGAGCGCCGATTCCGTCAGCTCGTGGCGGAGGGAGAGCGGCTACTCTCCAGCCTGGAATCGCCCGGATGACTCCCCAGACCATCGAGCCCGAGACCCTGAGCAGCATCGCGGAGACCAGCGCCGCCGTGATGGCCGAGGTGCAGCGCGTCTACGTCGGACCCCGTCAGGTCCCCGAGCTGTTGCTCACCTCCCTCCTCGCGCGCGGCCACGTGCTGCTCGAGGGGGTCCCCGGCGTGGCGAAGACGACCCTGTGCAAGGCCTTCGCCGCCACCCTCGGCGCGCGCTTCGCCCGCATCCAGTTCACGCCGGATCTGCTGCCCGCCGACATCACCGGCACCTACGTGCTCTCGCCCAAAGAGGGCACCTTCGATCTGCGCGAGGGGCCCATCTTCGCCAACGTGCTGCTCGGCGACGAGATCAACCGCGCGCCGGCCAAGACCCAGAGCGCGCTCCTCGAGGCGATGCAGGAGCAGCAGGTCACGATCGAGGGCGACACGCGCCCCCTGCCCTCCCCGTTCATCGTCCTCGCGACGCAGAACCCGGTGGAGCAGGCGGGGACCTACCCGCTGCCCGAGGCGCAGATCGACCGCTTCCTCATCCGGCTGATGATCGGCTACCCGAGCCAGTGCGACGAGCGCGGCATCCTGCGGCGGTTCACGGACGGGAGCCCCCGCCCCCAGCAGCTGCTCGCCCCGGAACAGATCCTGACCATGCAGCACCTCGTCGATCGCGTGCACGTCGAAGACGCGATCCTCGACTACGTCGTGCGCCTCGCGACCTTCACCCGCGAGCACGCGCGGCTGTTCCTCGGCGCGTCGCCGCGCGCCTCGCTCGCGCTGGTGCGCGCCGCGCGTGCCCGGGCGCTCATCGCGGGGCGTGGGTACGTCCTGCCCGACGACGTGAAGCGCCTCGCGGTGCCCGTGCTGGCGCACCGCCTCGTGCTCACGCCCGAGGCCGAGATGGAGGGCACGCAGACCCAGGCCATCGTCGAGCAGGCGATGAACGAGGTCCCGCACCGCCCCGAGGGCCGCTAGATGGAGGGCCGCTAGATGTCCTCCGCGGCAGTCGTGAGCCCGTGTGTCGGCCCTCGCCGCGCGACTCAGCGTTGCTCCTCCTCGGAATACGTAGAGTATTCCTCGTCGTCGCGCCTTGATTCGCACGCCGATGTCTCGCCCCACAGGCTCACGACTTCCGCTACGGCCATCTAGATGGAGGACATCTAGATGCTGCCCATCCCCACACGCACGGCGTGGGCCGCGAGCCTGGGCGTCGCGCTCCTCGTCGCGCTCGGCACGCTGACGGTCAGCTGGCCGGTCGTCGTGCTCGGCGGCGCGGCGGCGACTGGGATCGCGCTCTGCCTCGCGATGACGATGCCCCTCGGCCGCCGCGTGCGCCGGCATCGGCTGGAGTTCGCGTGGTGGCTCGCGCACGCCGAGCCGGGCTCCGGCGGCGGCGCGGTCGTCCCCGGCAAGCCCTTCGACGTGCGCTGCTTCCTCCGGCACCGGGGCTCGATGCGCATGATGCTCGGCCGGCTCGAGCCGCTCGCCCCCGGCGGCGCGCGCCGCGTGGACGAGGACGGCGATGTGCTGGCCCTCGGCCCGAACGCGCGCACGGAGTTCACCTTCCGCGTGGTCGCGCCCGCGGCGGGGCGGGTGGTGCTGCACGGGCTCGCGGTGACGCTGCCCGGCCCGCTCGGGCTCTTCGAGGTGCCGCTCTATTTTCCGAACCCGCTCGTCATCAAGGTGCTGCCCCGCGCCGCGCTCCGGACGCGCAGCGCGCCGCGCACGATCACCGGGCTGCCCGTGGAGCGCAGCGGCGCGAGCCTGCTCAGCCCGGCCGGCAGCGGCACGGAGCTGCGGGAGCTGCGGGAGCTGCGGCCAGGCGACCCCTACAAGTCCATCGCGTGGAAGGCGAGCGCGCGGCGCGGCCGCCTGATGGTGCGCGAGGTCGAGCAGGAGGTGCAGGAGACACGCTACGTGATCGTCGACGTCAGCGGCACGATGCGGGGCGGAGAGCCGGGGCGGCGCAAGCTCGACTTCGCGGTGGAGGCCGCCGCGGCCGAGGCCCGTCGAACGCTGGACGCGGGCGATCGGATCGGGCTCATCACGGTGGACGGGCGGATCCTGACCCACGTCGCGCCCAACGACGGTCGCCCGCAGCTGCTCCGGATCTTCGAGGCGCTCCTGGACGCGACCGAGGCGGTGGACGAGGACCTGACCGACGTCGACGACGCGGAGGTCACCGCCATCGTCGGCCGGTACGTGCGGCAGCAGGACGGCGTCGACTTCTCCCGCGACGACGGGCGCGGCTGGAACATGGCGCTGCTCGTGCGGCACGTCGAAGGCGCGCTCCAGGATGCCGAGGACCACGCCAAGGTGCGCGCGGGGAGCAAGGCGGGCTCGCTCTTTCGACGCTTCTGCCGGGTGCGCGGCATCCCCCTCCCCTATCGGCCCGATCCGCGCGACGGCGCCAAGGGGCCGGGGCTCGCGGACGCGCTCCGCGCCGCGGGCGGGACCAGCCGCACCCCGATGAGCGTGGTGCTCCTCAGCGATCTCGACGCGGTCGGCAGCCTCGAGCCGCTGGTCAAGGCCTCGAAGCTGCTCCGCATGCACGGCCACGCGCTCTCGCTGATCGTCCCGGACGCCTCGACCTTCGTCGACGTACCGGAGTCCCCGCTCGAGCGCGACGTCTTCAGCGTCTACCGCCGCTCCGAGGCACGCCGATGGCGCGAGGCCAAGGCGGCGCTGGCCCCGCTCGGCTGCGCGGTCGTGCGCGCGACGGGAGAAGACCGCCCCGGGATCCTGATCGTGCAGGCGCAGCGCGCGACGCGGCGGCGCGCGGCGTGAGCGTGCCGGACTGGGAGGACCCGCGCCGGGTCCTCGGACGCTACGGGCTCGCCCCGAAGAAGAAGTTCAGCCAGAGCTTCCTCGTGTCGCGGCACGCGGTGGACGCCATCGCGCGCGCGCTCGCGCCCCGCCCGGACGAGCAGACGGTGGAGCTCGGGCCGGGGCTCGGCACGCTGACCGGGGCGCTGCTCCGCGAGGGCGCGCGCGTGCTCGCGATCGACGCCGACCCGCAGATGCTGGAGGTCCTGCAGCAGGAGCTGGGCCACGTGGAGCAGCTGAGTCTGATGCACGGCGACGCGGCCAACGTCGACCTCGCCGGCCTCGCCGCCGCGCACGGCCCCGTCGCGCTGGCCGGCAACCTGCCTTACGCGATCACCGGCGCGATCCTCTCCAACCTCTGCGCGCATCGTCACGCGCTGAGCCGCGCCGTGATCATGGTCCAGAAGGAGGTCCGCGATCGGCTCCTCGCGGACCCGGGCAGCAAGACCTACGGCGCGCTGACCGTCTTCGTGCAGGCCGGCTTCCGCGTCGAGCCCGTCGTCAAGGTCCCCTCCGGCGCGTTCCACCCGCCCCCCAAGGTCGACAGCGCGGTCGTGAAGCTGACGCCGCTCGACCCGCCGCGGGCGGAGGAGACCGACGACTTCCGCGCCGTCGTGCGCGCCGCGTTCCAGCAGCGGCGCAAGACGCTCCGCAACTCGCTCAAGAAGCTCGGCATCGAGGCGGACATGTTCGCGCACGCGGGGATCGATCCGACGCGCCGCCCCGAGACGCTGAGCGTGGAGGAGCTGGCCGCGCTGACCCTGGCGTGGAGCGCCGCGCGCGGCTGAGGCTCTCGGCTCATCTCTCGGCTCAGTCGCCGACGAGAGCGCGGAGACGACCCGCGGCGAGCGTCGCCGCGACCCGAAGATCCGCGCGCGCCGTCTCGTCCGCCGCGATCGCGCTCAGGCGCTCCGCCTCCGCGGCCAGCGCGGGGGCGTCGGCCTCCCGTCGCCCGAGCCCGTGCGCGTCGAGGTCCTCGGTGATCTCGAGGATGGACTGCATCGCGGCCGGCGCGAGCCAGGGATCGCGGCCCGCCGCGTGCGTCACGAGCGCGGGCAGCGCCAGCTCGGGCGCCGGGAGCTGGGGCGCCGCGCGGACCGCGGTCAGCGAGCCCTCGAGTCGCCCGAGCACCGAGTCGTCGCCCACCCGCCGGACCACGCGCGCGAGCTCCATCGGATCGGGGTCGACGCCGACGGCGAGCGCGTCGTCTGGCTGCGCGATCGCGACCGAGGAGAGCGCCAGCGTCACGGCCAGGACCCGCAGCGCGCGGGGAAGCGAGCGCACTACCCCTCCGATCCGCTCTCGGCCGCTGCGTCCTCCGCCCCTGCGTCCTCCGCCTCGGCGCCCTCCGCGGCCTCGGCCGCCTGGACGACCTGCGACAGAGGCGCCCGGACCGGGGGCGCCGTGAAGGGCGCGTCGAGGACCTCCTGCACGTCGTCGCGGCCCGCGGGCCCGGCGAGCTGCACGAGCGCGCGCGCCACCGCGACCAGCCCGGGCGTGAGCGCCTCGTCGGCCTCGGCGTGATAGAGCCACAGGAAGTCGCGCAGCGGCCCCGCCGCGCTCTGATCGCCGAAGGCGGCCAGCGCCTCCGCGAGCGCGGGCAGGTCGTCGGCGCGCGTGCCGGGGTCGGACAGGTGGCCCACGAGCAGCGGCACCGCCTCGCGCAGCTCGAGCCGCGCCGCGACGGTCGCGAGCGGTCCGACCGCGGGCGCGACCGTGTCCTCGAGGAACGACGCGTGACGGCGGAGCGCGGTGAGGACCGCGGCCCCTCCCGTCCTGCGACGGGCCAGCGCGGCGCAGCCCGCCTGCCAGATCGGCGCGGGCATCGAGCGGTCGTCACAGAGCACGATCAGGTGCCCCGTGACCGCCTCGTCTTCGAGCCCCGCCATCGCGCTGACCGCGAAGGCGCGCCCGGGCACGAGCCGCGCGTCGGTGCTCTGCGCCACGGAGAGGAGCTGCTCGGCGAGGAGCGGCGCCTGTCCCTCCGCGCTCCCCTGCGGGCGGAAGGCGCCGAGCCGGAGCGCGACCACGGAGGGCGCCTTGCCGCTGTCGGTGGTCCAGCGGGGCTGGCCATCGCTGCCGACGAGGGTGACGCCCCCGGTCGCGTCCGCGACGATGACGCCGCCGTCCACGGCCAGCGCGCCCACCACGTCGCTCGGGTGCTGGTACGCGAAGCGCGGGCTCAGGTCCGAGGGAGCGAGCCCGAAGATCAGGCGATAGAAGCTGAGATAGACCGTGTCGTCGCTGAACGAGACCGGCCCAGCGTCGCCGCGGGGCGAGAAGGAGACGCGGATCCTGTGCTCCGCGCTCCGCGCCCCGGCGGGCGGATCGTACGCGCTCCGCCAGAGCGGCGGGCCGCCCGGCAGCGCGCTCGTCTCGGGCTGCGTCCAGCCCACCTCCTCGGCCGCGCCGCTCGCGCTCGTCGGCGTCAGGCGGCCGACGCCGGCCTGCCCGAAGTAGAGCTGTCCGTCCTGCACCGTCGCGTGGCTGACCACGCCGGCGAGGGAGCGCATGCGGGCGACCTCGGTCCCCGTGTCGCCGTCGAGGAACGAGACGTTCTGGCTGCCCCACGGGACGATGACCAGGTCTCCTCGTACCGCGGGGGCGCCGACCGCGACCTCCGCGTCGGCGTGCGCCGTGATGGAGCCGCCGCGCGCGACATAGACCCGCGAGGCCGCGCCGACGCCGCCCGTGGTCGAGAGCACGAAGGCCGCGAGGTCGCCCTCGCCCGCCGCGCCGATGAGAGAGAGGTGGGTGTCGTCCACCTCGAAGGTGCGCCGTCCGTCGCTCACCCGCCGGCCGACGATGCGCCCACCCTCGTGCAGGATCACCACGTCGCCCGCCACGTGCGGAGCGGACTGGGGCTCGCCGACGCGCTCCTCCCAGAGCAGCGTCCCGGCCTCGAGGTCGTACGCGTAGAGGCTCTCCTCGGTGAGCCCCACCGCGACGGGGCGGTCCTGCGCGGCCGGGGCCTGGGCGAGGCGCGCCGCGATCTCGCGCAGGGCGTCGCTCCGGTTGTCCGGGAAGGTCGGCCGGAAGGCGTCCGCGCCGCCGCCGCAGCCGACCGCGAGAGCGGCGATGGCCGCGCACATCACGATGCGAGCGCTCATTGTCCGATCCTCGGGATGGCGTCCTCGGCCGCGCGCCGCACCTGCGAGCGGTCGTCGATGTCGAGGCCGTTGACGAAGTCTTCCAGGAAGGTCCGGACCTCGGGCGTGGCGAGCTCCGTGAGGCGGTGCACGATGGCCAGCTTGGCCCGCTCCGCGAGGTCGTCGCGGTGCAGCATCTCGCTCAGCGCCGGGGTGACCTGGTCGAAGGGGAGCTGCCCGAGGTAGCCGAGGAACCGATCGACGTCGGCCGGCCGCGCGAGCTGGCCGATCGCCATCGCCGCGTTCGGGACCCGGCGGTCGAGCGCGTGGAAGAGATCGTCGATCCCCTCCCGCGCCCCGAGGGTGCCGAGCCCCTCCGCCGCCGCGGCCCGCACGGTCTCGTCGGTGTCCGAGAGGGCGCCGGTGAGCACCCGGGCGGCGCCCCGCGGGCGCGTCGCGACGATGCCCTGCACGGCCTTGAGCCGGATGCCGGGGCGACGGTGACGCACCAGCTCCACCAGGATCGGCCCCGCCTCGGCGCGGCCGAGGATGGTCAAGGTGTCGACCGCGATGTCGAGCAGGTCGGCGGGCAGCCCCCGGCGGATCCGCGCAGCGATCGGCGCGACCGCGCCCGGATCGCCCATGAGACCGAGCGCCTCGAGGCCCGAGCGCACCTGATCGCGATCCTCCGCGCCCAGCAGCTCCACCGCGGCGTCCAGCTCGGGGTTGCCGCGACGTCCTCGCTGCGCCTCCGCTCGGCTCGCGCAAAAGAGCAGCATGAACGCGGCCAACGTCGCGGCCGCCATCTTCCAGTGCATTGCGTTCGTCCCTCCGGGGCGCAGGCATATCTGCCCGGTGGGCACGGGATCAAGGGGAGGCGGGCGCGAGGGTGAACCGCTCCTCTTCGCAGCCGTAGGTGATCGGGGTCAGACGGATCACCGTGTGGAGCGGCACGGGCAGGTACGGCACCTCCTTCGGCGGCCGATCCATGAGGTAGGCGTAGAGCCCGCGGAGCACGGCCTGGTGGGCCACGACCAGCACGGGCCGGCGCTCTCGCTCCAGCTCGAGGATCACCGGCTCGAGGCGGCGGATGACGTCCACGTACGACTCACCGCGGGGGTATCGGTAGGTCAGCTTGTTCTCGCGGCGCGCGGCGTGCTCCTTCGGCAGCTGATCGCGGATCTCGTCGTAGGTCATCCCGTCGCAGGCCCCCGCGTCGATCTCGTCCAGCGATCGCCACTCCTCGGTGGGCAGGCCGATCGCCGACGCGGTCTCCCGTGTGCGCCGCAGCGTGGAGGTCCAGACGCGCATGTCCTTGCGGGAGGCCTCGAGCCCGCCCACGTGCGCCGCCAGCGCCTCCCGGAAGCGCTCGCCCGCCGGGCTCAGCCCCGGATCGCCGCCGACGCGGTTCTCGACGTTGAAGGTGCTCTCCCCATGCCGCGTCAACCAGATGGAGCGGGGGGCCACGTGGAGGTTCATCAGGAAGTGCACGAGCCGGGACGGCAGGTAACCCTGCACACGGTGCGCGACCACCTTCCGTCCCACGTCGACGACCCGGACGTAGCTCCCCTCGGACTCGTCGACCGGCTCGTAGACTCGCTCGTAGTGCGCGATGCGGGCGCGGAAGTCGGCGACCGCCTCGTCCTCGCTGACGCCCGCGTAGTCCGGCATGCGGAGCTTGGTCTGCCGGATGTTCGAGGCGATGACCGCCTCGTCCTCACAGACCGACTCCACGAAGACGACGTCCAGCCCGTGCGCCCGCAGCCGCTCCGCGACCAGGCGCCGCCGGCCCGCGGTCGTGTTGGTCGCGTCGTAGAGCCCGACCTCCCCACCCGAGGCGAACCAGGCGAGCATGTCCTCGAGCGCCGCCATCGCCATCTCGCGCCGGGCCTCGCGCCCCTCCGGGTTGTCCGGGTCGAAGAAGTCGTGGCTCTGGTGGCTGCCGAGCCGCTCGCGGCGGTAGTTCCCGACGTTGAACACGCGGGTGCTCACGCCGAGCCAGCGCAGGTAGCGGGCGAGGCGGCGCGCCATGTGGGTCTTGCCACGGGCGGGCAGGCCGACCATGACGAGGGCGAGGCGCGCCGGGTCGCGGCGTCCGTCGAGGAGGCTCACCCGAGGAGCCTGTCGCGCGCGCGGGCTCGTGTCACGATCTTGCCCGCGCTGGCCGCGGATGGGAAAGACCAAGCATGAGCACCCGTCCGTCGAACGCTCCCGTCCGTCGAACGCTGCGCCGCGCCGGGATCTTCGTGGCCGTCGTCGCTTTGGTCACCCTGACCGGGTGCCCGCGCGGGAGCGGTCAGGACGACTTCGGCACCCTGCCCTCCATCACCACGACCGACCCGGAGGCGGAGGCCGATCTTCGAGAGGCGCGCGAGGCGGCGGAGGCCGGTCGCGTGGCCGAGGCGGAGCGCGGGTACCGCGCCTTCCTGGAGGCGCACCCGAGCGACCCGCTCGTGCCCGTGGCGCGCCTCGGCCTCGGCCGCGTGCTCCTCGCGAACGGCGACATCGAGCGCGCGATCGCGCTGTTCGCGCAGGTCGCGACGTCCGAGGACGAGCGCGTGGCGGAGGCGGGGCGCTTCCACCAGGGCGTGTCCCTCCACCTCGCGCAGCGGCACGCCGAGGCGCTCGCGCTGCTCGAGCCGCTCGTGGGGCGCACCACCGACCCCGACGAGTCGGTGCTGCTCCTCCGGACGCTGGCCGCGGCCGCGCAGCGCGAGGGGCGCACCGTGCTCGCCCTCGAGGCGCTCGACCGCCTGGGCGAGGCGCAGGAGATCGACGCGGCCGACCGCGAGTCCGCGGTCGAGGATCTTCGCCGGGTGGTGAGCGAGAGCGACGCGGACGCGATCGCGGAGGCGTACGACGCCCTGCCGCGCGACGGCTCCGCCTGGCCGGAGGTGGCCATGCGCGCCATCCGGCTCGCCTTCGACGCGGGCGACATGGCGCGGGTCTCGGCCATCGTGGCGGAGCTGCGGCAGCGCCAGATCCCGATGAGCGAGGAGCTGGCGGAGCTGGCGGTGCGCGCCGAGCGGACCGAGCGCGCGGACCCGAGGGTGATCGGCGCCATCGTGCCGCTCACCGGCCGAGGGCGCGAGGTGGGGCAGCGCACCGTGCGTGGCCTCATGCTCGCCTCCGGCTCTCCGACGCAGGGGCCGCCCGCTCCCGACGCGCCGCAGCTCGTGTTGCGCGACGACGGCGGTGATCCGGAGCGGGCCGCGCGCGCCGTCGAGGACCTCGTGTCGGAGCACCGCGCGATCGCGATCATCGGCCCGCTCGAGGGCGCCGCGGCGCGGGCGGCCGCGCAGCGAGCCCAGGAGCTCGGCGTGCCGATCCTCACCCTGGTCCCGGACCCGCGCGTGACCGAGCCCGGCGCGATGGCGTTCCGCATGTTCACCTCCCCGCAGGGCGAGGTGACGGCGCTCGTCGCCGCCGCGCGCCGCCGAGGCGCCACTCGATTCGCGATCATGCAGCCCGAGCACGCCTATGGTCGCGCGATGGCCGAGGCCTACGCGACCGCGGTGCGCGCGGCGGGCGGCGAGCTGGTGGCGACGGAGACCTACCCCGCCGACGCGACCGCGTTCGGCGAGGTGGTGGGTCGGCTGGCCGAGCGCCGGTTCGACGCGCTGTTCGTCCCCGACGCCGCGCGGCAGCTGTCGCTGATCGCGCCCGCCCTCGCGGCGGCGGGCCTCTGGAGCGCGCCCGCCGGCCAGGCCGCGCCACGCGGAGGTCGGGCGATCACGCTGCTGGCGCCCTCGGTCGCCGTCGACGAGCGCGCCGCGCGCGGCGCCTCCCGCTACCTGCAGGGCGCGCTCTTCGCCACCTCGTTCCACGCGGCCACCGCGCGCGGCGCGGGACGCGCGTTCGTCGACGCCTTCACCGCGCGCTTCGAGCAGGCGCCAGACGCGTACGCCGCCCAGGGCTACGACGCCTTCCAGATGATCCGCGCGGCCGTCCAGGCCGGGCAGACGACGCGCTCGGGCGTGGCCCAGTGGCTGAGCACCCACGGCCGGCGCGAGACGGCCGGCGCGAGCGGCGGGCTGACCCCGGCGCGCGGCCCCGCGCGCCCGGCGCGGGTGCTCGAGCTGTCGGGCGAGAGCTTCGTCGAGGCCGGGGTCGCTGGCGCGAGCTGACGGCGGACTCGGCGCCCCGTCAGAGCAAGATCGCGATGACGAGCGCGAGCCCGCCGAGCAGGAGCAGGCCGACGCCCGCGACCGCGGCGAGGAGCAGCAGCTTGTTCGCCGGGAGCGGGCTCGAGCTCAGCCCGGGCACCGCCTCGGGGGCGATGGGCGCGGCGGTCGTCGGCGCCGGCGCGGCCGCCGCGGGGGGGCTGCCCGCGGGCTCAGCCGCGGCCGTGGGCGGCGCGGCAGGCGCGGCGGCAGCGGGGGCGGCGGCGGCCTTGGGGGACGCCGTCGCGAGCGCCTGCGAGAGCTCGGCCTGCGGCCGCTCGGCCCACGCCGCGGAGCCGCCCTCGATCCCGTACGCGGCGAACGCGTCGTCGACGAGCTCCTGCGGGGTCGAGTAGCGCTCTTCCTTCTTCTTCGCGATCGCCTTGACCACGACCTGCTCGAGCGCCGGGGGCACCTGGGGCGCGACCTTCGTGAGCGGATCGGGCATGAGCCGGACGATCTTCATCAGGATCTCGGCCACCGTCGGCGCCTCGAAGGCGATCTTGCCGCTCGAGAGCTCGTAGAGGATCGCGCCGACCGCGAAGACGTCCGTGCGGTTGTCGACGTCGGGCAACCCCTTCGCCTGCTCCGGCGACATGTAGTACGGCGAGCCGAGCGTGGTCCCGAAGGCGGTGAGCTTCGGGCCGGTCTCGACCTGCAGCTTCACCGAGCCGAAGTCGAGGATGCGCACGTCGTCGCCGCCCTCGCCGCGGACCAGGAAGATGTTGTCCGGCTTCAGGTCGCGGTGGATGACGCCGAAGGAGTGCGCGTGGTCGAGCGCGTCGGCGACCTGGGCGCAGATCCGCAGCGCGCGCGCGGGATCCTGAGCGCCGTCGTTGCGGAGGATCTCGCCGAGCTCCACGCCCTCGAGATACTCCATCGTCATGTAGTGCTGGCCGTCCGCGGTCTCGCCGAAGTCGATCACCTTCACGATGTGTGGGTGGTCGAACATGTCCGCGGTCTCGTACTCGCGCTTGAAGCGCTCGACCGCGATCTCGTCCTCCTCGACGTCCGCGTGGAGCACCTTCACGGCGACCCGCTCGCGCGTCTCCGCGTTGCGCGCCTCGTACACGGCGCCCATCGCGCCGTCGGCGATGTGGGCGGCGACGATGTAGTTCCCGAGCTTCTCGCCGAGGCGCGGGTCCTTCTCGTCACCCTCCGGCTGCACCTGGATGTTGACGCTCCCGTCGTGACCGCAGAACGCGGTGTCGTCCGGGTACTCGGTCCCGCAGGACGGACAACGTCGGCTCACGGCGGCGATGCTAGCACGCCACCCATGCTTTTCCGAACGCCTCTCGTCACTCGCCGAGGCGATTGTCGGAGGCGCTCTCGGTGCGCCCCTCGATCGCCCCCGGTCCCCCGAGCGCTTCTGGCCCGCCGACCGCTTCTGGTATGCATCGCCGATGCTGCGCCAGCTCGGTCATCGCTTCGAGCGCTTCTTCCACGCCACCACGCCAGACCCGTTCGTGCTCGCGGTGGGGCTGACCCTGGTGGTCTTCGGGCTCGCGGCGCTCACCACCGGGACGTCCCCCCTCGACGTGGTCCGCGCCTGGCAAGGCGACGCCGGCTTCTGGAGCCTGCTGGCCTTCTCGATGCAGATGGTGCTGATCCTGGTGACCGGGCACGCGCTCGCCGCGACCCGCCCCGTGCGGGCCGGGATCACCTGGCTCGCCCGCCTCCCCCGGACCGGCGCGCAGGCCGCCGCGCTGGTCGCCGCCGTCTCGATCGCGTGCGCGCTGTTGAACTGGGGTCTGGGACTGATCGTGGGCGCGCTCCTCGCGCGCGACGTGGGTCGCGCGTGCCGCGCGCGCGGGATCGAGGCGCACTACCCGCTCCTGGTCGCCTCCGGCTACGCCGGGCTGATGTGCTGGCACGGCGGCTTCTCGGGCACGGCCCCGCTCAAGATGACGACGGCGCCCGACGTGGAGCGCTTCCTCGGCGCGGAGCTCGCCGCGACCGTCGAGCCGGTCCCGTTCACCGACACGGTGCTGGGCGTCGAGAACCTCCTGGTCAGCGGCGGGCTGCTCGTGTTGATCCCGACCCTCTGCTTCCTGCTCGCCCCGAAGGAGGGCGTGTCGCCGATCGACGCGTACGTCCCCGCCGAAGAGGAGGCCCCCGAGCCCGAGCGGGCCGCGACGACGGTCCCGGAGCGCATCGAGCGGAGCCCGTGGGCCATGCTGCTGATCGCGATCCCGCTCGCGGCCGCGGTGGTGGTCTGGTTCGTCGACGTCGGCATCGGCGCGCTCGATCCGAACGCGATCAACCTGCTCTTCCTCACGCTCGGCCTGCTGCTCCACGGCTCGCTCGCGCGCTACGCGGCGGCGATCGGCGAGGCCACGAAGGGCGCGGCGGGCATCGTGCTCCAGTTCCCCTTCTACGCCGGCATCATGGGCGTCATGCGCAGCACGGGGCTCGCGCGCGAGGTGGCCGGCTGGCTCGCGAGCCACGCGAGCGCCGAGACCTATGGCGTGGTGACCTTCCTCTCCGCGGGTCTCGTGAACCTCTTCGTCCCGAGCGGCGGCGGACAGTGGGCGGTCCAGGGGCCGATCGCGGTCGAGGCGGCGCGGGAGCTCGGCCTGCCCCTCGAGCAGGTCATCATGGCCGTCGCCTACGGCGATCAGTGGACGAACATGCTGCAGCCGTTCTGGGCGCTGCCCCTCCTCGCGATCACGGGCATCAAGGCCCGCGACATCCTGGGCTACACCGCGCTCTTCCTCCTCGTCGGCGGCGTCTGGATGGCCGGCTGTCTGCTCTTCTGGGCGTGGTGAGCGGCGACGGAGCGAGGCTCAGCGCTCCGGCTGGCGCTCCCAGCGATCGGCGGCGCGATGATGCACCAGGGTCAGCTCCTCGCCGCCCTCGGTCCGGACGCGGAAGGCCACCTTGCTGCGACGGCCGGTGCCCTCGGTCCAGCGCCCCAGCACGTCGTCGATGCCCACCCGCTGCCCCTGCTCGTCGACGTAGGCGGCGGGCGCGTACGGCCACCCGACCGCGCGGCGCACCTCCACCCGGACGCTGTCGGCGACCGTCTCCCAGCGCGGCGCGTCGATCTCCGCCTCGCGCCGCAGCTCCGCGACCGTCTGCTCGATGCCGCCCATCAAGCGCCGCGTCATCGCGCGCGGCTTGGTCACGACCACGAGGAGGTAGTCCTCGCTCACGCGCCGACACGCCAGCTCACGCTCGCTGCCCTGCACGTGCACCCACCACGCCTCGCCGGCGGAGATGGTGCGGAGCCGCGCCGCGGCCTCCTCCATGGTGACGAGGAGCTGGGCGCCCGTGACCTTGATCTCGAACGGCGACAGCGACGAGGCGTAGTCCACGCACTCGCCCTCCCCGTCGACGAAGCACACCGCGATGACCCCCGTGGTGCGATGCAGCAAGCGGCGCAGGATCGGCGTGAAGGCGCTCTCGCCCTGATCGCGCGGCGCCTCCTGCGCCCAGCTCCGGTCGCTCCCCGACATCAGGGCGCCTCGACTCCCTCGAGCGCGTCGCCGTCGATCGCCGCGCTCACCGCCTCGGGGTCGACCTCGATCGCGGTGCGCGCGGCCAGCTCGCTCAACAGCTCGCCGAGGCGGGCGTGGCGGAGCGCCGCGAGGCGCTCGTCGCGGAGCGTCGCGAGGGCCTCCTCTCGGGTCGCCTCCCACGCCGGCTCGACCTCGGTCACCACGACCACGTGCCACCCGAACGAGGTCTGCACGGGCGCGTCGACCACCCCGGGTCCGTCCGGGCGGAAGAGCGCGGCGAGGTAGGCGGGGTCGGCCGCGCCCGCGCGGCGCTGCGGAGGGACCCGCTCCGCCAGCACCTCGAAGCGGCGGTCTCTCGGCGGCAGGCTCTGGAACGCGAGGACCGCCGCCTCGGGATCTGGCGACTCGGACACGATCCGGTGCTGCTCGGCGATCCAGGCGCGCGCCGCGGCCTCGGCGCCGGCGGGCGCGCCCTCGGTGACCCTCGCGAGCAGGTGCACGCTCTCGCGCTGCTCGGGCCGCTCGAAGCGTCCGAGGTTGGCCTGATACGCGGCCTCGAGCTCCGCCGCGTCGATCGCGTCGGGACGGACGCGCCGCTCGACCTCCTCTGCGAGGAGCGCCTGCACCATGACCTGGCGCGCGCCGCGGGCGCCCTCGTGCACCCCCGCTCCGGCTCGCCGCGCCGCGGCCGCGAGCAGCGCCTCGTCCTGCAGCCGGCGCAGCGCGACCTCGGGCGTGACGCCCGCCGCGCGCGCCGCCGCCGCCACCTGGTCGACGGTGATGGGGTGCCCATCGACAGTGGAGACCACGCGTCCGCCGACCGCCGCGGGCCCCACGGACGCGGGAGCGTGCGCCGGGTCGCTCGCGCCGTCGACGTCGACGTCGTCCACGGAGCCGCAACCGGCGACGAGCACGAGGGCGGCGGCGAACACCAGTCTCGAGCCGCGCGAGGACGCCGATCGCCCAACCGTTCTGCGCCCCGTCACCCGCGCTCCGCCAAACCGGGCCCCGTCACTCGCCGACCGTGGGGCGCAGCAGCTCCACGCCCGCCCGGAGGACGGCCAGGCCGGTCACGAGCACGAGGATGGCCGAGAGGTAGTCGTGCTCGCGCAAGATGACCACGCCGTAGCCGAGCGCGCCCAGGCCGCATGCGACCGCCAACAGCCCGGAACCATCCCGTAACGCGCGCCCCATGCGGGGCATGCTAACGCCGTGATTTCCGGGCGTCATCATCCAGCGGAAGCGCACGTGGTGGCTTGACCCGACGGCACCGAAGCCGGCACGCTGCCGAGAGAGGTCACGGGGCCATTGAGCGTCCAGCAACCGGCAAAATTCGGCAAATACCTCCTGGTCGAGCGCATCGGCGTCGGGGGCATGGCGGAGGTCTTCAAGGCGAAGATCTTCGGCGCCGAAGGGTTCGAGCGCCTGGTCGCCATCAAGCGCATCCTCCCGCACCTCGTCGAGGACGACGACTTCGTCAAGATGTTCATCGACGAGGCGAAGATCGCGGTGCGCCTCCAGCACCCGAACATCGTGACCATCCACGACCTCGGCAAGGCCGAGGGCACGCTCTACATCGCGATGGAGTTCGTCGCGGGCAAGGACCTGCGCGCCCTCTACGACTACGAGAAGGAGCGCGCGGGCCGCACCCCCATCGGCATCGCCTGCCACGTGGTGATGAAGATGTGCGAGGCGCTGCACCACGCTCACTTCGCGACCGGCCCTCGCGGCGAGCCGCTGCAGGTCATCCACCGCGACGTCAGCCCGCAGAACGTCCTCCTCGGCTTCGACGGCGAGGTGAAGGTCGCGGACTTCGGCCTCGCCAAGGCCCGCGGCCGCATGGTCCAGACCCAGGCCGGCGTCGTGAAGGGCAAGCTCGCGTACATGTCGCCCGAGCAGCTGCGCGGCGAGGAGATCGACCACCGCGTCGACGTCTTCGGCCTCGGCATCGTGCTCTTCGAGCTGCTGAGCGGCGAGCGACTCTTCCTCGGGCCGAGCGACATGGAGACCCTCCGGCGCGTCTACGAGGCGAAGGTCCCGCCGATGCAGCCCCTCAACCCCGAGGTGCCCCCCGAGCTCGAGGCGATCGTCCAGCGCGCGCTCGCGAAGGAGCGCGACGAGCGCTACCAGACCGCCCTCGAGCTGCACGACGACTTGCAGACTTTCGTCTACGGCTCGGGCCGCTACGCCGGGACCAGCAGCCTGCGCAACTACGTGCGCGAGGCCTTCCCGGACGTCGCGCCGGCGCCGGACGCGGACCTGCCGCCCTTCGCCTCGATGGGGCCGCCGGAGCCGGTGACCGCGCCCCCGCCCGCCCGCACCTCGCCCGCGCCCATGCAGACCGTGCAGGCGCGCCCGACACACCGCCCGCCGCGCATGCGCGAGGAGATCCCCCCTCCCCCGGCCGACCCGATCCTGGCGCCGCCTCCCCTCGAGGAGTCGGAGACCCTGACGCCCCCCGCGTTCGACGACGCCACCACGCACGACGGCGTGATCCAGCTCGACGATCACCCGACGGATCGCCCGCCCGGCCTCGAGGACGCGCTCTCCCCGACCCAGATGCCCGAGCCGCGCCAGCCCGAGTCCTCCGGCACCGTCCCCGCCGCCGTCCGTTCCCTCCCGAGCGTCCCCGTCGGACTCTACGAAGACGACTTCCCCACCCAGCAGTTCGGCCCCGACGACGTCGCCGAGGTCGAAGACGACGGCGAGCCAGACCGCGACACCAACCCCGCCCCACCCGGCCCCGACATGGAGCCCGTGGACCTCCAGACCGACGACTGGGACGACGGCCCCACCACCTACAACCCCACGGGCCGCACCGGCACCACCCCCAAAGCCGACCCCAGTGAAGAAGCCGACTGGGAAGACGACGCCACCGTCATCATCGACCCCCGCGGCAACCACGGCTGACCCGCCTCCCCCCAAGTCGCGCAAGCGACGAGCGACGAGCGAGCGCGCGTCCCCCGACGACGGCCAGGCGACGTCGCGCGCCGGAGAGCGACGAGCGAAGCGAGGTCGCGTCCGGAGCGATGAGCGAAGCGAAGTCGCGGACGCAGAGCGACGAGCGAAGCGAACTCGCGGACCCAGAGCCACGAGCGAAGCGAAGTCACGGTCAGAGAGCGACGAGCGAAGCGAAGTCGCGGTCGCAGAGCGAAGTCGCGGTCGCAGAGCGACGAGCGAAGTCGCGGTCGCAGAGCGACGAGCGAAGCGAGGTCGCGTCCGCAGCGACGAGCGAAGCGAAGTCGCGGTCGCAGAGCGACGAGCGAAGTCGCGGTCGCAGAGCGACGAGCGAAGCGAGGTCGCGTCCGCAGCGACGAGCGAAGCGAGGTCGCGTCCGCAGCGACGAGCGAAGCGAGGTCGCGCCCCCAGGTCCCCCGCGGCAGCGGGCGGCCAGCTTTCGCGAAGCGAAAGCGCGAGCCGCGTGGCTCACGCGCGGAGCGCGGGACACGGGCGACGCCAGTCGCCCGACTTGGGTGGGGGGGCCCCGCGGAGCGCGGCGCAGCGATGTTCGCGCAGGGCGCGAAGCGCCCGAAGCGAACATCGTTGCGACGCGCGCAGTGGGGGGGAGGGGCTTGAAAAGCCCCTCCCAAAAACTAAAGCCCGAAGTTCTTCAACTTCTTGTGCAGCCCCTCACGCGTGATCCCGAGGGTGCGCGCGGTCTGGCTCTTGTTGTTGTCGTGCTCCTTGAGCGCCTCGAGCAGGATCCACTTCTCGACCTGCTCCATCATCTCCTTGAGCGTGCCCTTCTTGGGCGCGACCTTGTCGATGACGTTCTCGACCTGCCGGATGCGAGGGCTGACGTGCTCGGGCTCGACGAAGCCGCCGTCGTCCATCTGGATGATGAGGCGCTGCACCTCGTTCTCCAGCTCGCGCACGTTGCCCGGCCACTTGTAGCTGGCGAGCAGCTCCATCGCCTGCTGGCTGAAGCCGCGCACGGTCCGGCCGAACTCGTTCGCGTACTTCTTGAGGAAGTGGCCGGCGAGCAGCGGGATGTCTTCCCGGCGCTCGCGCAGCGGAGGCACGGTGATCGGGAAGACCTTGAGCCGATAGTAGAGGTCCTCGCGGAAGCGCCCCTCGGCGACCTCCTTCTCGAGGTCCCGGTTCGTCGCGGCCACGATGCGCGTGTCGACCCGCTTCGTCTGGTTGTGGCCGATGGGGCGGATCTCGCCCTCCTGCAGCACGCGCAGCAATTTGGCTTGCAGGTTGAGAGGCATCTCCCCGACCTCGTCGAGGAAGAGCGTGCCGCCATCGGCGAGCTCGAAGAGCCCCTTCTTGTCGTCCGTCGCGCCGGTGAAGGAGCCCTTCTTGTGGCCGAAGAGCTCGCTCTCGAGCAGGTTCTCGGGCATCGCGGCGCAGTTCTGCGCGATGAAGAGCGCGTCGCGGCGCTCGGACCAGTAGTGCACCGCGCTCGCGATGAGCTCCTTGCCCGTCCCCGTCTCGCCCTCGACGAGCACCGTCACGCGGGTGTCGACCACCTTGCGGAGCTGCTCGAAGAGCTTCTTCATGCCCGCGGCCTCGCCGATGATCCCGTCGAAGCGGCGCCCCTGCTCCCGGCGCTTGAGGTAGACGTTCTCGTTGCGCTGGCTCTCCTCGGCCGCCCGCAGGCGATTGACCAGCCGCGCGTGCGCGAAGGCCTGGCTCGCCGACTGGCTGAGGAGCGCGAGGATGTCGAGGTCACGCTCCCGGAAGACGCCGCTCGCGTCCCGGTTGTCGACCTGGAGCACCCCGATGATCTCCTCGTCGCCGTGCCAGAGCGGCACGCCGATGGTCGACTCGATCTGGGCGCCCATGATCGACGCGGTCTCGCCCACGTCACGCTTGGCGTCGGCGGCGAGCACCGCCGCGCGCTCGGCGACGACCTTCTTGAAGACGCTGCGCGTGATCGGGATGGTCTCGCTGTCCGCGCCGCCCCGCACCCGGGTGCCGACCGGCACGTAGCGCGCCGACTTGTTCTTCTTGCGGCGCGCGTCCACCTCGCGGAGCGCCACCGTGACGTGCGTGGCGCGAGGGAGGAACCGGAAGACCTGCTCCGCCACCACGTCGATGACGTCGTCCAGATCGATCGCGCTCCCGATGCGCTTCTGTGACTCGTAGAGGCTCTGCAGGACCTGTCGGTCGGCCCCGACCGTCGCCTCGACCTCGGCCAGCTCGTCGACCTTGCGGAGCGAGACGATGCGCGCGTCGTCGGGCTCGTCGCCGATCGTCACCTTGATCCGCACCGGGCGCTCGCGGTCGCCGAGCAACAGCAGGTCGCCGTCGCGCAGCTCGCCCTCGCGCGCGTCGTCGTCGGCCAGGTCGATGGTGTCGCCGCCCCGCTCGATGCGCGTGCCGTTCGTGCTGTTGTGGTCCCGGACCACGTAGCTCGCCCCGGCGAGCACGATCGACGCGTGCTCACCGGAGACGTGCCACTCGCTCAGCACGAGCTCGTTGAAGTCCGAGCGGCCGAGTCGAAGCATGTCCTCGTTCGACTCGATCCGACGCGCCTCGTCCTGTCCTTCGACGACCTCGAGTCGAATCACCGTGTCCCTGCTTTCGACCCCGAGAGGGGCTCAGCCGCCTGTGCGCGCCTGGAGACGCGCTCGCACCGCCATCGCCAGCTCCTTGACCTGGTTCCAGCTCGAGCGGCCCTCTTCGGCCTCGCGGATGCGGTCGATCTCGGCCACCGCCTCGGCGCTGCCCGAGGTGGCGATCCAGTCGATCGCGTAGAGCACGTCGCCGCGCACCTGCGTGTCGTCGTGGTCGAGGTGCTCGATGAGCGGCGCGATCGCGTCGGCGTTCCCGCGCCCGTAGCGCGCGATCATGTAGGCCGCCTTGCGCACGACCATGGCGTTGTCGTCGGCGAGCTTGCCGATGTAGCACTGGAGGTTGTCGCCGCACTCCTGCGCCGTGTCGAGCGCCGGGCCGAACTCCTCGAAGCGGGTCCGGAGCTGCCCGCCCTCGGGCTCCGCGGTGGTCGTGCTGCGGAGCCGCGCCACCTGCTCGCGGCCGGCGAGCATCGCCTCGGCGATGAAGGCCACGGCGCGGAAGTCGGCGAGCGCGTCGCGGTCCCCCGCGATGTCGTGGAGGAAGTCCAGCAGCCCCGGGTCGAAGGTGTGCTGCATGCCGGCGATGATCTGCAGGCGCGTCGTGTAGGGCGCCTCCGGCGGCCAGTCCTCGGGGATGTGACCGTAGGTGTCGATCAGCGCCTGCCGGAGCCGCGGCGTGTCCGACTCCACGCGGTTGAGCTGCACGAGCGAGGTGACGCAGGTGACCGCGCGGGTGATCTCCGCGCGCTGCTCCTCGCCGATGTCGCCCGGGCTCATCTCCGTCAGCGGCGTGACGCGGCTCATGAGCGGGTCGATCCCCTCCCGGAAGCCGAGCTGACCGATCGCGCGGCAGGCCTCGTTCACGACCTCCGTCTCGGGGTCCATCTTGCCCGCCGCCTCTTCGTTCACCTGGCGGACCGCGCCGATGAAGTTCGTCGCGATGCGGGTGGCGACCTCGTTCTCGCCGCGCAGCGTGGCGACGAGGGGGTCGTACGCCGGACGCCCGATCTGGACGAGGGCCTGCGCGGCCACGTCGTTCATGCGCATGTCGGGGCGGTTGGGCGCGAAGAGGAACAGGCCCTTGATCATGTCATCGACCGCGGCCGGATCGCTGAGCGTGCCCAGCTCCTCCGCCGCCATCCGGTTGATGAGGAAGTTCTGGTCCTCGTTGATGCGGGTCGCGATCTTGGTGAGGATCGGCGTGGCCCGGCGATCCTCCAGCGCGCCCAGCGCGCGGATGAAGCCGATGCGCATCCGGTTGTCGATGCCGCGGGCCTGCTGCACGCGGTCGAGCGCCTGCGACAGCGCCTCGATGACCGGCCCCTTCTGGTCGTCCGGGATCTCCATGCGCTCGAGCGCCTGCGCGGCGGCGATCGCGTGGTTCTCGGTCGTCTCCGCCCGCCACTCGAGCGCCTCGATGAGGGCCGGGATCGAGCGGGGGTCCTGCATCTCCACCAGGAGCCGCAGGATGCGCTCGCCGATCTGGGTCGCGTCGGGGTTGTTCACGTAGGTCTGCACGAGCGCCTCGATGGAGGCGTCGGCGATCGCCTTCGGGCCCGGCCGCTGCCGCCCGTCCTCACCCGTGATCGTCTCGACGCTGCGGTCGTTGTCCGCCGCCGAGAGCGCCTGGGTGTAGAGGCGGTTCAGGTTATCGACCGCGTTCTCGCGGCGGACCGGATCGGAGAGCTCCTCCGCCTGTCCCGCGGGATCGTCCGCGCTCGCGTGGCATCCCACGAAGATGGCCACCGAGATCGAGATCCCGGTGAGCAGCATGATGATGTTCTTCCTGTCCATGTGTCGCCTCCCCTCCCCGCGCGCCGGCTCCGACACGCTCCCTGCGAAATCCCGCCGTCCGAGAGCTCGTTCTGCGAGAGCTCGTTCGTTCCGGAAAGCACAGTGTTCCCGGAAAGCACAGTGGAGCTGCGTCGAAGGGCCGACTCCGAGAGAGAGCCCCGATGAAACCCGTCGCCTCGACGGCCCGAGACGGATCGTAGCGGACGATATCGAGGCGCTCGTTCGCCTGTCAACGCCGGCCGGTCCGGAGGGGCTCTCACTCGATGACGAGCGGGGGGGCGGCGGGCGCGCTCGCGTCGATGTCCCAGCGCAGATCCACCCTCCCCTCGGCCCCCGTGAAGCGGAGCACGACGTGTGAGTCGTCGGGGGAGATCACCGGAGTTCCGTCCGGGTGCTGGGTGGGGAACGCGATCCGGAAGGTCTGCCGATGCACGGAGATCGACGGGAAGTACACGCGCTCGGCCGCCCCGGGGCGGCGCAGGTGGGTGACCTCGATGGGGCGCACCTGCCGGCCGGAGGCGTCGACGAGCAGGACGCGCCACGCGCTCCGCTCGTCCGTCAGATCGCTCTCGCGGTAGCGGTTGCCGATCATGGTCACGAAGAAGCGGTGGCGCTCCTGCGCGTCGGCCAGGCTGGACCGGAGCAGCCGCGTGCGCTCCTCCGTCTGCAACGCGTAGTCGGCCGCGTAGCGGATCACGTAGGCCCAGCGGAATTCCCACGACTCGAAGGTGGCGGTGACGTGGAGGATGTCCTCGAGGCGGCCGAACGCGAACTCGTCCTCGGCGCGGGTCCAGCGGCCGTAGATGTCGTCGTAGTCGTCCGGCGTGAACGAGCGCGCGGCCGGCCGGATCGACACGGCGGTGGTCCCGCACGCGGCCAGGGTCAGCGCGGCCAGGAGCGCCGCGATCGGCGCGGCGCTACGCGTCATCCGTGAAGTCTTCCCGGCCGTAGAGCGCCACGAAGGGCACCCCCGCCTCGCGCAGGTTCTCCGCGCCACCCTCGCGCCGGTCGACGAGCGCGATCACGCCCGCGATGGCGTAGCCCGCGGCCTTCAGCTGGCCGATGGCCTTCAGGGTCGAGCCGCCCGTGGTGACCACGTCCTCGAGCACCGCGACGGAGGCGCCCTCGGCGAGGTGATCGTCCCCCTCGATCAGCCGCCGGCTCCCGTGGTCCTTGGCCTCCTTGCGCACGTAGAGCGCGTCGCGCGGAGCGCCTCGCTGGTGCGAGATCAGCGACACGGCGGACGCGAGCGGGCAGCCGCCGAGGGCGACCCCCGCGACCGCGTCCGGCCGGACGGGCAAGCGCTCGAGCGCCTCGAACATGGCCACGCCCACCAGCGCGTGCCCCTCCGCCCTCAGCACGGTCTGCTTGGAGTCGATGAAGAAGTCGCTCTCCTTGCCGCTCGCGAGCACGACCTTCTTCTTGGCGTAGCTGTGCGTGCGCAGGAGGCTGAGCAGTCGGTCGGTCGTCGCGGCCATGGGTGCTTTCACGAGGACGGGGTGGCGTCCGAGCGGTCCTTGCGCTTCGCCTTCTGCCGTCCGACCGTGGGCATGTTGGGGGCCGGCGGGCGCCGACGCTTGCGCGGCGCGCGCTCGGCGGGGGTCTCCTCCTCTGGGGCGGCGGCCCGCGGCGTCTCGGGCTCGGCCGGTCTGGCGGTCCGCGTCGGCTCGGCTGGACGATCGCCCGGGGCCGTCGTGCGCTCGCCGTCGCCCCGGTCTCGCCCTCCGCGGCGACGGCCGCGACGACGACGCTTCGAGCGACGCCCCTCGTCTCCGTTCGAGTCTCCTTCCGAGGGCTGCGGCTTCGAGCGCGTCTTGCGGCGCGGGCGCCGACCGTCCTCGTCGAGCGCGGCGGGCGCGCCGACGGCGGTGGGCGCCCCCTCGAGCGCGATGGCCTCGTCGTCGTCGCGAGCGAGCTGAGGCGGCACGTGCTCGCGTCGGACGTGACCGGTCGGCGCGTCTTCGGGCGCCCGGTCTCGCTCGGACGACACCGCCGGGCTGGACGCCGGCTCGGGCGCGCGCCGCTTGCCCGCGGACGACGGCGCGCGGCGCACCGCCTTCGGGACCATCGGCTCCCCGTTCATCCGGACGCGCCCGCGCACGCGCGCGCCGTCGACGATGTGGACCCGCGGCGCCACCGCGTCTCCGACCACCATCGCGCTCCCCTCGAGCCGGATCGTCTCCCGGGCCGCCGCGTCGCCCGTGAGCACGCCGCGCACGATCAGCGTGGTGACGCTCACGTCGCCGTCGACGCGCCCGCCCTCCTCGATGACGAGACCGCCCTCGAGCTCGATCGGGCCCTCGACCGTCCCCGCCACGACCAGATCGCCGGCGCCTTCGATGGCCCCGACCAGCGTCACCCCGGCGGGCAGCACGGACGTCCGGCTCACGCCTCTTCTCCCGGCAGATCGAAGTCCATCTCGATCCCGCCCTCGAGCGCGCCCCCGTCATCGACGGCGATCCGTCGGGCGCGGACGTCGCCGATCAGCCGCCCTCCGGGGCGAATCGCCACGGTGCGTGAGGCGATCACGTCGCCCCGCAGCTCACCCTCGAGCTCGAGATCCGCCACCTCCACGGGGGCCGTCACGCGGCCCTCGGGGCCGACCAGCAGGGCCCCCTCGAGCCGCAGCTCACCGTCGAAGGCGCCGTCGATCCGCAGATCGGACTTGCCGTGGAGGCTCCCGTGAACCACGAGTTCGGGGCCGATGGTGCCGTCCGTGCGTCGGCTGCTCACTCACTTCTCCAGGTCCTGGGCTGCGCCTAGACGCGCGTGGGCCGAGAGCGTATGAGCGGCCGACGTCGCGGTCAACGGCGAGGAGGATGCCCTGACGACGAACGAAGACAGCCGCCCCGTTTCCGGACTCGACGACCTGCTCCGCCCCTTCCACGAGGCGGAGAAGCCGCGATCGCGCTGGAGGGTGGGCACCGAGGCCGAGAAGTTCGGCGTCTACGTCGCGGACGGGAGCCCCGTCCCGTTCGAGGGCGAGCGCGGGATCCAGTCCGTCCTGCTCGAGCTCTGCGACCGCCACGGCTGGTTCGCCGAGCGCGAGCACGAGGGCGGCGAGGTGATCATGCTGCGCCGCGGTGACGCGACGATCACGCTGGAGCCGGGCGCGCAGCTCGAGCTCAGCGGCGCCCCTCTCAGCACCATCCACCAGACCTGCGCGGAGTTCCGCGGCCACATGGCGGAGCTGCGGGACATCTCGGACGAGCTGGGCATCGGCTGGCTGGGGCTGGGCTTTCACCCCTTCGCGCGCCAGGCCGACCTGCCGTGGGTGCCGAAGCTCCGCTACGGCGTGATGAAGCAGTACCTGCCCACGAGGGGCGCCCTGGCCCTCGACATGATGCGCCGCACCTGTACGGTGCAAGCCAACTTTGACTTCCAGGACGAGGCCGACGCCACCCGCAAGACCCGCGTGTCGCTCGCGCTCTCGCCCATCGTGACCGCGATGTTCGCGAACAGCCCCTGGGTCGAGGGGGCTCCGTCGGGCGAGGTGACCCACCGCGGGCGCGTCTGGCTCGAGGTCGATCCCGATCGCTCGGGCCTGCTCCCCTTCGCGTGGGCGGACGACTTCAGCTACCGGAGCTACGTCGAGTGGGCGCTCGACGTGCCCATGTTCCTGATCAAGCGCGGCAGCCAGATCGTGCCGAACACCGACCAGACCTTCCGCGCCTTCATGCGCGACGGCAAGAGCGGCCTCACCGCGACCTACGACGACTGGCTCACGCACCTCAACACGCTCTTCCCCGAGGTCCGGCTCAAGAAGACGCTCGAGGTGCGCGGGGCGGACGGGCAGCCGACCCCGATGGTCTGCGCCCTCCCCGCGCTCGCGAAGGGCTTCCTCTACGACGACGAGGCGCTCGCGGCGGCGGAGACGCTGGTGAGCGGGCTGGACCACGACGGCGTCGAGGCCGCGCGCGCCGGCATCGCGAAGGACGGACTGCGCGCCACGCTCGCGGGCCGCGAGGTCGGGGAGTGGGCCAACGAGCTGCTCGCGATCAGCGAGGCGGGCCTGGAGCGGCTCGGCGCGCTCAACCGTCGCGGCGAGGACGAGCGGATACACCTCTCGAAGCTGAAGGCGCTCATCCAGAACGGGAAGACGCCGGCGGACGCGATGCTCGATGACATCGACGAAGCCGCGCCGCTCCTGCCGCAGGTGCTCGAGAAGGCGCGCGTCTAGCAGGTGGTTGAAGTACCGAGCCCGAAGGATCTCGGAGCGCGACGGCCCGGTTCTCGGTTCGGGGCGACGAGTAAATGCTTCAGCATTTGCGAGGAGGCACGGGCCGAGAGACGGGTCGTCCCGCCCGAGAGACGAGGAGCGAGGTTCTTCAACGGACTGCTAGGCGCGCTGCTCGGCCTCCTGAAACTCAGTCGTCGTCGTCGTCGTCGTCGGAGTCATCGGAGGGCAAATCGAAGCCCTCGTTGACGAGCTCCTTGAGCTCCTTGCCGACCTTGAAGAAGGGCAACCGCTTCGGCGGCACCGGCACCGTCTCACCGGTGCGCGGGTTGCGACCGTCGTAGGCCTTGTACCTGCGCACCGTGAAGCTGCCGAAGCCCCGAATCTCGATGCCTTCCCCCCGCTCGAGCGAGGCGGTCATCGTCTCGAAGATGCAGTTGACCACCTGCTCGGCCCGGCTCTTGGTGATCTTCGACCGCCGCGCCACGGCATCGATCAGCTCGGACTTCGTCATCCAGACCCCTCCTGAACCCGGGCGAGCATATCAAAGCCATTCGCCGGGTCAAAAGCGATTTCGCGCACTTGCGCCCATGCGTCTCCTGGACGCCCGGAGCCGGCCCGGGGCTCGCGGCCGAGCTGTGACCAATACGTGACCATCGCCGTTGAAGTCGCGGCGCGGGTTTGGCTATCGTGCGGCGGATTTCGGGCGCTTCGGGCTGGCGCGGTCGCCGCCGACGGAACCCGAGGGGGAACACGATGGATCCCAATACGAACCTGCAGGACGACGGTCACGACGACCTCCCCGATCTTCCCGGCGACGACGCCTTCGCGGCCGCGGACCTCGGCCCGCCGCTCGGCGACGACGACGCTCTGGCCAAGATGGGCAGCCGCACCCCGATCTGGGGGTGGGCCGTGCTGCTCGTCCTCATCCTCGGCGTCGGCGGCGTCGGCGTCGTCTGGTGGCAGCAGAACGAGGCCTATAACGCGCGCTGGATGGCCTATCAGGACGCGCAGGAGAACGCCTCGGACCGCGAGGACTTCCTCCAGCGCATCCGCGGGATGCTCCCGGACACCAAGTACGAGGACGTCAAGATCCGCATCTTGCAGAAGATGGCGGAGTACGAGGACGCCGAGTCGGTCCCGGTGATCATCGACCAGCTCGACTCCGAGGTCCCGACCGTGGTCACCGCGGCCGCTCGGGCGCTCGCCGCGATCGGCTCGCCGGAGGCGGACCCCGCGAAGCCCCGCCTGCTCGCGGTGCTCCCGAACGCCCCGACCGGCGCCCGCGCGGCCGTCGTCTGGGCGCTGGCGGTGCTCGGTGAGTCGGCCGCGGCCGACGCGATCATCGAGGAGTTCAGCTCGGGCCGCCTCCAGGGCCAGCCCGGCTTCGACCCGCGCGTGATCAGCGACGTGCTCGGCCCGGAGCGGCTCAGCAGCAACGATCTCCTCAACCACGAGGAGACGTCGGTCCGGACCCTCACCGCGGCGGCGCTCGCCGAGACGGGCTCGCCCGACGTGATCGACCCGCTCAGCCGCATGACGGACTTCGAGCTCGGTCGGGAGGAGCCGGACGAGCCGGACGAGAACGTGCTCCGCTCCATCGCGTCCGGCCTCGGCCGGGCCGGCGACCCGCGCGCGGGCGGCCCGCTCTTCCGCATCCTGGAGAACCAGCCGCGCATGCGCACCGCGGTGCTCGAGTCGCTCCGCAAGACGGTCGGCGCCCCCGGCATCGCCGCGCTGCTCGCGGGCGCCGAGGACATCGAGATCCGGCGCGAGCTCGTCGCGATGATCGGCGACAGCCACGATCCGCGCGCGGCCGACACGCTCGCCGAGTACGTCTCGGACGAGGACGAGGAGATCAAGCAGAGCGCGGCCTTCGGGCTCGCCGAGCTGGGCGATGCGCGAGCGGTGCCGGCCCTCATCGAGCTCGCCGAGGGGCTCGACCTGACGGTCGCGCGCGAGGCGCTCTCCAAGCTCCAGCGTCTGGGCGCGGAGAACGCGGCCGACGGCCTCGTCGCGATGCTCGAGAACGAGGAGCGCTACCTCGCGCGCCGCGCGAACATCCTGCGCGCGCTCGGCACGACCGGCGCGACCCACGTCGGCGCCGTGATCGAGCGGCGCCTCGACGGCGACGACGTCGCGAGCGCGGCGGCGGCCCTCGCCGACCTCGACTACGACCCGGCCTACGACCGCCTGCTCCGCATGATCCCGCGCGGCGACACGGACTTCTCGCAGCCCTCGGTGGCGAACGAGGTCCCCTTCATGAACCGCACCGCGGCGGTGCGCGCGCTCGGACGCTACGGCCGCCCGGACGCGGCCGAGGCGCTGATGGAGATCATCGAGGATCCCCTCGACGACCGGCGTCTGCGTCAGGACGCGGGCCTCGCGCTCGGCGCGATCGCGACCCCCGAGGTGCTCGCCCAGGTCCTCGAGAAGCTCCGCGACCCGGAGCTCGACGAGGTCGCCAAGCGCTACTACGTCGGCACGCTCTGGCAGAACCCCTCGCAGGACGTCGCGGCGGATCTGATGGAGCTCGTCGCGAGCGCCGACACTCCGCCCGACGTCAAGCGCGCCGCGTCGCTCGCGGTCGGCTACGCGGCGGATCCCTCGCTCGATCAGCGCGTCGCGCAGATGCTGGCCAACGAGGGCACGCAGCGCGAGGCCGCGTTCATGATCGTGCTCGGCGGCAGCGCCGAGAACGCCCGCGCGCTCCTCGAGGCCCTCGCCGGCAACCCGGAGCTCCAGCAGGTGCTGCTCTTCAGCATCCGCGACGACGAGAGCAACGCCTTCAACCTCATCACGGGCGGCAACTTCGAGTCCGGCCAGGTCTGGCGGCGCCTGCGGGTGGCCCACATCCTCAACCGGGGCGAAGGAGACAACCGCCACGGCTACGTCTGGAACCACCTCATCCAGCGGCTGAAGAGCGGCTGGGACGGCCACGACGGAATGACCCCGCGTCAGATCCGCGAGCGCATCTGGAACGCGCTCCGCGGCGACGACGCGGAGCTGCGCACCCTGGCCGCGCAGGTGCTGGCGTCGATGGACGAGCGCGGCCTCTTGATGGCGGCGCGCGACCAGGGAGGACCCGGATCGGACGAGGCCCGGAACAAGCTCCGCGAGCTCAACAACCCGGAAGCCGCGCAGTAGCGTCGGCGCGTCCGGTTCGACAGGAGGCCCGCTTCGGCGGGCCTTCGTCGTTCCGTCGCCCGCATCCGCCGGCGCTCGGGCCTTCGCGGGTCCGCGCTCGACTCTCGGGGAGCGAGAGCGGGGAGCGGGAGCGGGAACGGCGGCGGGAACGGACTCGGAAGCGGACTCGGAAGCGGACTCGGAAGCGGAGGCGGATGCGGAGGCGGATGCGGACGCGGAAGCGGAGGCGGATGCGGAAGCGGCCGCGGATGCGGATGCGGTGGCGGACTCCAACCGCACCCGAATCCCCTGCGCCCGGGTCGCTCAGCTGCACCCGCCTCCAGCGCCTCTCGAGCAGATTCATCCGCAGAGTTCACGAGCCCAGCGACCCTCTCGTCGCCGACGAACCCGAGCGCGACGAACGCTGCCGCGACCGCCGCCGCACCCGCACTCGCGACCCAGTCCGCGCCCCTTCCGCGACCGAGTCCGCGACCCCTTCCGCGACCGCTCCCGCGCCCGCGACCGAGTCCGCCTCCGCGACCGCATCCGCGACCGAGTCCGCTTCCGCGACCGCTCCCGCGACCGAATCCGCTTCCGCGACCGCATCCGCGACCGAGTCCGCGACCGCCTCGGCTGCCGAGTCCGCGACCGAGTCCGCGACCGAGTCCGCTTCCGCGACCGCTTCCGCGACAGCTCCCGCGACCGAATCCGCATCCGAGTCCGCTTCCGCGACCGCATCCGCGACCGCATCCGCGACCGCATCCGCGACCGAGTCCGCGACCGCTGCAGTGACCGCCGCGACCGCCTCGGCTGCCGAGTCCGCGATTGCCTCGGCTGCCGAGTCCGCGATTGCTGCCGCGTCTGCGTCGTGACCGTTTCGCGCCGCGTTCGTTGCCGGCCTCGCCCCTCGCCGAGGGCTGGCCGGCGATCCCGCGCCACCCATCCGAGGCGGCGTGGTCCCGCGCGCCTTCCCCGTGGCTTCGCTTTGCGCCACCCTCGTCCGCGATGACCGACCGCCCGAAGCGAACGATCGACACGCAGGCCGTGCACGCGGGGGAGCCGCGCTCCTATCCCTACGACGCGCTGGCCGCGCCCATCGCGCAGACCGCCACCTACACCTTCGCCAACACCCAGGAGCTGCACGACTTCTTTCAGGGCAAGACGGAGCGCGAGGAGTACGGGCGCTACGGCAACCCCACCGTGCGGCTCGTCGAGGAGAAGGTCGCCGCGCTCGAGGGGGCCGAGGACGCGGTGGCGTTCGCGAGCGGCATGGCCGCAGTCACCACGACCATCCTCGCGCTCGTGAAGTCGGGCTCGCACGTGATCCTCTTCAGCGACTGCTACCGCCGCACGCGGCAGTTCGTGAAGGTCGTGCTCGGGCGCTTCGGGGTCGAGCACACGCTCGTGCCGCCCGCGGATCTCGACGCGCTGAAGGCCGCCATTCGCCCCGAGACGCGACTCATCGTCAGCGAGGCGCCGACCAACCCGTTCAACACTGTGCTCGATCTGCCGAAGCTCGCCGCCATCGCGAAGGAGCACCGGGTCAAGACGATGATCGACAGCACCTTCGCCACGCCCGTGAACCTGCGGCCCTTCGAGCACGGGATCGACCTCGTCGTGCACTCGGGCACGAAGTACCTCGGCGGGCACAACGACGTGCTCGCGGGCGTCGTGGCCGGCAAGCACGGCTTCGTCTCGCTCATCCGTGATCTGCGTCACGTGCTCGGCGCGGTGATGGACCCGCACGCCGCCTACCTCGTGCACCGCGGGCTCAAGACCCTCGCGGTGCGCGTGGCGCGCCAGAACCAGAACGCCCAGGCGCTGGCCGAGGCGCTCGAGGGGCACCCCAAGGTCAAGCAGGTCTGGTATCCGGGCCTCGCGAGCCATCCCCAGCACGGCATCGCCAAGCAGCTCATGGCGCCGGGCTATGGCGGCGTCGTGACCTTCGCCCTCGACGCCACGCTCGAGCAGGGCTCGAAGTTCGTCGACGCGCTCGAGATCCCGCGCATCGCGCCGAGCCTCGGCGGCGTGGAGAGCCTCGTCGAGCAGCCGGCGCTGATGAGCTACTACGAGCTGTCGACCGAGCAGCGCCTCGAGATCGGCATCCCGGACGAGCTGATCCGCTACGCGGTCGGGCTCGAGGACGCGGACGAGCTGATCGCGGACGTCCTGCGCGCCCTGGAGCAGATCGCATGAGCGACGTCAGCGACGAGGACCTCGACGCGCTGACCGCGCGCATCCGCGACCATCGACGCCGCCAGCGCAACGCCAAGCTCGTGGGCGTCGCGGCGGCCTTCGCCGGCCTCGTGCTCGCCCTCGTCGTGATGTTCACCATGCAGTCCATGGACATGCGGCACCTCGGCCGGCGCGCCTTCTGGCTCGTCGCCGCCCTCGGCGCCTTCGCGGGCGCCGCCCTCTACGGCAAGCTCGACCCCAAGGAAGACATCTCCGACCTCGAGTGAGCCGCCGCGCTCAGCCGCCGCCTTCGCCGCCCGAGGTCTGCGCCTCTGCCATGCCCTGCCAGAGGTAGATACGGAAACCTCGCTGTCGCGGTAGATGCGACGCTCGCCAGAGACGTCCCTGGAGACGCGGACCGAGGCAGACGCCGCCGGGGCACGCGGAGGCCGACACAGCGTGCGCCGAGACGGGCGGAGGCAGACGCCGCGGGCGACTCCGACCGAAGCCGAAGCCACCCTCGCCTCGCTCAGCGCCGACGCCGACAGAGCGTGCGCCGAGGTGGGCGGAGGCAGACGCCGCGGAGCAACTCCGACCAGAGAGACGGATCCACCCTCGCCTCGCTCAGCGCGGAGGCCGACACAGCGTGCGCCGAGGCGGGCGGAGGCAGACGCCGCGGGGTGACTCCGACCGGAGCCGGAGCCCCCCTCGCCGCTCAGCGCGGAGGCCGACACAGCGTGCGCCGAGGCGGGCGGAGGCAGACGCCGCGGGGTGACTCCGACCGGGCCGGAGCCCCCCTCGCCGCTCAGCGCGGAGGCCGACAGAGCGTGCGCCGAGGTGGGCGGAGGCAGACGCCGCGGGGTGACTCGGAGCCGGAGCCACCCTCGCTTCGCTCAGCGCGGAGGCGGACAGAGCGCGCGCCGAGGCGGGCGGAGGCAGACGCCGCGGGGTGACTCCGACCGAAGCCGGAGCCACCCTCGCCTCGCTCACCCGCGATGCATCAGCTTCCACATCGTCGCGCGCGCCTTGTCCGCCCAGTCCGCGGGCCCCTCCACCGCCTCATCGCTCACGTACCCGAGCGCTGCGGCCGCGAGCAGCCAGACCCGCGCCTCGCCCGCCGACCCATAAGCCGTGCCGAACCGCTCGCGCTCGTGCCCGCCGACCCGCTTCTCGCCCTCGGCCAAGTTGCCGACCACGCTCGCCGCGCTGTCCCGCATCTGCCGAGCCAGGTTCTTGTCGTGCTTCGCGACCTGTTCCCAGATCGGCTTCACGGAGCGCAGCCAAACGATCGCTTCTTCGGTGATCCGGAGCATCTCGCTCCTCCATCGGAGACAACCCGGGTGTCGACCTGACACCCATCGTCCTCACCCCGCCCGCCGCAGGACGCGGGTGGGCTAGTCAAGGACGAGGGCCCGTAGGGCCCGAAGCCAGCCGCAGGCTGGGGCCGCAGGCCTCCTTTACTCGCCCTCCCGCGTCCGGCACCGTCGATGGCGGAGGACGAGTGCCATCCACCTTGCTGATGTCGAGCGGAGCGAGACAGCCGGCGACCGAGGGCGAGCAGGGTAGCGGAGGCGGAGGCAGCGGAGGCGGCAGCGGTCGCAGAGGCGGAGTCGGCGGCGGAGTCGGCAGCGGACGCGGAGGCGGCAGCGGAAGCGGGCGCGGAAGCGGGCGCGGAAGCGGGCGCGGAAGCGGGCGCGGAAGCGGAGACGAGCGCGGAGGCGGGCGCGGAAGCGGGCGCGGAGGCGGGCGCGGAAGCGGGCGCGGAGGCGGGCGCGGAAGCGGGCGCGGAAGCGGGCGCGGAGGCGGACGCGGAGGCGGGCGCGGAAGCGGTCGCGGAGGCGGACGCGGAGGCGGGCGCGGACGCGGAGGCGGACGCGGAGGCGGGCGCGGAGGCGGGCGCGGAAGCGGTCGGAGGCGGGCGCGGAAGCGGAGGCGGAAGCGGGTGCGGCGGCGGAAGCCGGTGCGGCAGCGGAAGCGGTCGCGGAAGCCGGTGCGGCAGCGGTCGCGGGTGCGGCAGCGGACGCGGAATCGGAGGCGGACGCGGAGTCGGCAGCGGAGTCAGCGGACACGGGCGCCGGCGCGGAGAAGGAAGCGGGACAGGAACCGACAGCCACGACAATCACGGCCACTAGCTCTGCGCCCCCGCCCTCTCCCAATCGAGACTTCTCCGCCGCCCCGAGAACAGTCCCCCTGCGCGCGCAACGGCCCCACCCCCCGAAAAGACAACCAGTTTGTCTCCCGCCCCGCGAAAACCGACAAAATGACAAACATTTAGTGACGAAAACCGGCAGACCGACAAAATGACAAACATTTAGTCATTTTTTCGGAGCGCGCCGTTTGAATCACTGAAGATCAGTCTTCAAATCGCGTCCACGCGATTCGAACACTGAGGATCAGTGTTCGAAACGGGCCAGCGCGATCCAGATGCAAAAAGGGAGAGCCTCTCTCGAGTGCTCTCCCTCTCTTCGCTCGGTGGCCGCCTCAGCTCAGTGGTGGCCCGCTTCGCGGGTGATCCCTGGGTGGGACGGGTCGCCCGGCTCGTGGCGCGGGTTCTCGGTCACGTAGGTCCCGTCCTGGCCCGGGATGCTCATCAGCACTTCCTTGTCGAAGATGAAGTGCTCGCGCTCGGTCGACGCCGGGACGTGGACTCCGGTGTCCATGCGGATGGCGTCGCAGGGGCACGCCTCGACGCAGTAGCCGCAGAAGATGCAGCGCAGCTCGTCGATGACGAAGACCTTCGGGTAGCGCTCGTAGCCGTAGCGGGCGTCGCCCGGCTCGTACTCGGCCGGCTCGATGTAGATGCACTGCGCCGGGCAGGCGGTGCTGCAGCACAGACACGCCACGCAGCGGGGGCTGCCGTCGGTGCGATGCGTCAGGCGGTGCACGCCGCGGAAACGCTCCGGGTACTCGCGGACCTCGTCCGGGTACCGGACGGTCGCGATGACCTTGTTCTCTTCCTTCGAGAACGTGTTCTTGAAGAAGCGGCTGATGGTCAGCCCCAACCCCTTCACCGCCTCGGCCACGTAGGCCTGGTCGCCGAGGGAACGCTTGGGCTTGTCGATCTTGTAGGCCATGGGTCTCTCAGCCTCCCTGGATCATCAGGATCACCACGCCGGTGATCAGGATGTTCGCCAGCGAGAGCGGCAGGATGATCTTCCAGCAGAGCTGCATGATCTGGTCGTAGCGGAAGCGCGGCAGGGTCCAGCGGACCTGCAGGAAGAGGAACACGAAGATGAACGTCTTCAGCAGGAACGAGCCGACGCCGATCAGCACCACCACGACGTGGGGGAGCTGGATGTCGTAGCCGATCACCTCCGCGAAGTGGAAGCCGTCGGAGTGCAGGAAGGGCACGTCGTAGCCGCCGAAGAAGAGCACCGCGATGAGCGAGCCGCTCACGATGTGCTCCAGGAACTCGCCGGTCATGAACATGCCGAACTTGAACCCCGAGTACTCGAGGAAGTAGCCGGCGACGATCTCCGACTCACCCTCGGGCGCGTCGAAGGGGACGCGCTTCATCTCCGCGATGGCCGCGAAGAAGAAGAGGATGAAGCCGAGCGGCTGGATGAACACGCCCCAGACGTGGTCGACCTGCCACTGCACCATGCCGTCGAGCAGCAGGGTGCCGTAGACCATGAAGCAGCCGACGAGGGTCAGGCCGAGGGTGACCTCGTAGCTGACCATCTGGCTCGCGGCGCGGAGGCCGCCGAGGAGCGAGTACTTGTTGTCGGACGAGTAGCCCGCGATGGCCGCGCCGACGATGCCGGTGCCCGCGATGGCGAAGATGTAGAGGATGCCGACGTTCAGGTTCGCGACCTGGAGCGGGATGGTGGTGCCCATCACCGTGCCCTGCGCGATCATCTCGGGCGACACGACGCCGAAGATGTGCAGCAGCGGGTCGCCCTCGGGGCCCCAGTAGAGGTCCGGGCCGAAGGGGATGACGGCGTAGGTCGCGAGCGCGGGGATCAGCGCGATGATCGGCGCGATGTGGAAGAGGAACTTGTCCGCGTTCGGCGGCACGAAGTCTTCCTTCCAGAACATCTTGATCGAGTCGACGGCCGGGTGGATCAGGCCGAACACGGTCAGCATGTTCCGCTTGTCCACGCTGTGCTTCACCACCCAGCTCATCGGGTAGTGGATGGCCGCGACGACGAGCGCCACGAACGCCATCCAGAAGTACGTGTTGGCGCTCATGCCGCTCTCGGTCACCGGGCGCGAGCCCGCGAGGACCAGGAAGTACATCCCGCCGATGAAGGCGAGCGCCGCGAAGCCGAGCGAGGCGAAGCTCACCGCCTTGGCGCCCCACGCCATCGGGCCGCGGATGAACTCGGCCAGCGCCGCGGGGAGCGGGATGCCGGCGCGGACGGGACCGACGCGGTCCTGGATCATCGAGCTCTGCCGGCGCTCCGCCCAGACGAGCAGCGGCGCGACGCCGAGCAGGAGCGCCAGGACGAAGCCGATCTTCGCGAGGGTCGAGACGAGGAGGAGAATCATCGGTCCTGTTCCTCAGCTGGCGGGAGCCGCCGGTGCGCTGGACGCCCCCGCCGCGCTGGGCAGCTTCGCGGGCATGTCCCTGCGGACGTCGTTGAGGCGCGCGATGTCGACCGTCCAGCCGAGGTGCGCGCCGATCTCGATGAGGGTCTCCCACGCGGTCTTGATGCCGCCCGGGGCCCGGATGGCCTTCTTGAACTGCTGCGCGATGCCCTTCGCGTTGACGAAGGTGCCGCTCATCTCCGCGTCGCACGCCACCGGCACCACCACGCTGGCCGCGCTCGTGAGCGCCCCCGCGTTGCTGGTGAGGTTCACGTGCGCCGCGCCGCCCACGCCCTCGAGGTTGGCAAGCGGGGCCAGCTCCGCCTCGTTGAGCGTCGTCGACGGGCCGAGCGAGAGCACCGCGGTGACCACGCCGGACTCGACGTCCTTGACGAGGTCCTCCATCGACTTCGCCTTGCCGCCCGCGACGGCGAGCGCGCCGGCCCGGTTCGGGTTGTGGTCGCGGTGACGCAGGATGTCGTCGCCCTTCCAGTCCGGCCGGGCCGTCAGGTAGACGTGGTCGGTGCCGAAGTGCTCCTTGGCGAGCTTGTGGAGCACGTAGTTGTCCTCGCTCGCGTGCACGGCGCTGAGGACCACGGCGAGCTTGCCCTTCTCCACCTTCTCGAGGACCTTGGCCGCCGCCTGCACCGCGAGCTCGCGCGGCGCCTCGTTGACGCGGCCCCCAGCCCGCACGCGGCCGGTCAGGATCCGGTCCTCGTGGAAGCCGTGGTAGGTCATCATGCCGTCGTCGCACATCCAGTAGGCGTTGACGGCTTCGTTGTCGCGCGGGCGCAGGCGGTAGACGCGCTGGTAGCGCGGGTCGTGATCGACCCAGCTGTTGCAGCCCGTCGCGCAGCCGTTGCAGACGCCGGGGCTGCTCTTGAGGAACCACACCCGCGCCTTGAAGCGGAAGTCGCGGCTCGTCAGCGCGCCGACCGGGCAGACGTGCTCGGTCATCAGCGTGTAGTCGTTGTCCAGCTCGCGGCCGGGGCTGAGCACGATCTCGTTCGTGTTGCCGCGCTCGCGCATGTCGAGCACGTGGTCGCCCGCCACCTCGTCGCAGAAGCGGATGCAGCGCGTGCACATGATGCAACGCTCGGCGTCGTAGACGATGGTCGGGCCGAAGCGCACGCCCTTGGGCTTGTGCACCGGCTCGGTGTGCTTGCGCTTGAGCTTCTTCTGCGAGGTCAGCCAGTAGTCCTGGAGCTTGCACTCGCCGGCCTGGTCGCAGATCGGGCAGTCGACCGGGTGGTTGAGGAGCAGGAACTCCTGCGTCGACTCCTGGGCCTTCAGCGCCACGTCGCTCTGCGCCGCGACCTCCATGCCCTCGCTGGCGGGGATCTGGCAGGCGGGCTGGAGCTTCGGCTTGGTCGCCTCGACGTACTCCTTCTTCTTCTCGTCCCACTTCAGGACGGGGAGCGCCATCTGGCGGCCGCTCTTGATCTCGACCAGGCACATCCGGCAGTTCGCCGCGATGCTCAGGCCGGGGTGCCAGCAGTAGTGCGGGATCTCGATCCCCGCGCGGTACGCCGCGCGGATGATCGTGTCGCCTTCCTCGAAGGGGATGTCTTGGCCGTCGAGCTTGAAGGTAGGCATGACTTCCTGTCGCGTTACCGGACGCGCGACCTCAGCGGTCGCACTCCCCGCCGATCATGTTGATGGAGCCGAAGGTCGGGATGATGTCGGCGATCATGTCGCCGGTCAGCATCTCCTTGCAGGCCGCGAGGTTGTACCAGCACGGCGGGCGGCAGCGGACGCGGTAGGGCGTGCCCGAGCCGTCGGAGACGATGAAGAAGCCGAGCTCGCCGTTGCCGCCCTCGGTGAAGCTGTAGACCTCCCCCTTCGGCGGCTTGAGGCCCTCCATCACGAGCTTGAAGTGCGCGATGGTGCCCTCGATCGAGTTGTAGACGTCCTCCTTCTCGGGGAAGACGTAGCGGACGTCGGGCGAGTTGACCGGGCCCGAGGTCGGCATCTGCTCGAGCGCCTGCCGGATGATCTTGATCGACTGGCGGAGCTCCTCGAAGCGGCAGACGAAGCGATCGTAGTTGTCGCCGTCGTGGCCGACCGGGACGTCGAAGTCGAACCGGTCGTAGAACATGTACGGGTTGGCCTTGCGGACGTCGTAGTCGACGCCGGTCGAGCGGAGCACGACGCCCGTGCAGCCCATCGCGATGGCGCGCTCCTGCGAGAGCTTCCCGACGTTCTGCGTCCGGTCGAGGAAGATCCGGTTCTTCATCAGGAGCTTCTCGCTCTCGAGCATCGCGTGCTCGACCTCCGGGAAGATCGCGAGCACGGTGTCCGCGAGCTGCTCGGTGGGCGGCTTCGCCATGCCGCCGATGCGGCCGAAGCTGTGCGTGAGGCGCGCGCCGGTCTCCTGCTCCAGGATGTCCCAGATCCAGTCGCGGACCTTCACGAGCCAGAGGAACGGGGTGAACGCGCCCAGCTCCATCGCCGTCGCGCCGTTGCAGGTGAGGTGGTCGCAGATGCGCGCCAGCTCTCCGAGCACGGTGCGGTAGTAGGTGCAGCGCTCGGGCACCTCGAGGCCGATGAGCTTCTCCACCGCGAGCGCGAAGCCCACGTTGTTGAGCATCGGCGAGACGTAGTTGAGCCGATCGGCGTACGGGAACACCTGGCTCCAGGTGCCCCGCTCGCAGCTCTTCTCGAAGCCGCGGTGCAGGTAGCCCGGCTGGATGTCCACGTTCATCACGGTCTCGCCGTCGAGGTCGAGGACCATGCGGATGGTGCCGTGCATCGCGGGGTGCGACGGGCCCATGTTGAGCCGCATCGGCTCGGACGGCAGCTCGAGGCTGCCCTCGTCTTCGAGGTCTTCGTAGTACGGCTCCATCGTCTACTCCTCGTTCGTCGGCGAGCTGGCCGCCGCGTCGTCGACCGTGGTCTCCGTGGCGGGCTCCTTGCTGAGCATCGGGCGCTGGCCGAGCTGGACGCCGAGCGCGGGTGAGACCTGATAGTCCTCGTCCTCGAGGCGCGCCTGCCAGTCGATGCGACCCCAGGGCTGGCCCTCGTCCGGGCCGAACGGCGGCAGCTTCTCGATGCCCTCGATCTCGCGGTACGGGATGAGCGGCTGCGCCTTGGTGATCGGGTAGTCCTTGCGGAGCGGGTAGCCCTGGAACTCCTCGTACATGAGGATCCGGCGCAGGTCCGGGTGATCGCTGAAGCGGATCCCGAACATGTCGAAGATCTCGCGCTCGCCCCAGTCCGCCCCCGGCCACACGCCGACCAGGCTCGCGAGCTCTTCGGTCTCGCCGACCTGCGTCTTGATGCGCACCCGGTGGTTCTTCGCCATCGAGCGGACCATGAGGAGCACGTCGAAGCGGGGCGCCTCGGGCTCGCGCTCGGGGTAGTCGACGGCCGTGATGTCGACGAAGTGGTCCATCGACAGATCGGGGTCGCTCTTCAAGAGCTCCGCGACGGCCTTCCAGTCCTTGCGACCGACCACCGCGCAGTCGTCGCCTCGGAAGTCGCTGGTCTCGAGGATCTTGTCCCCCAGCTCCTTCTTCAGCCGGCTGATCACCTTCTTGCTCATCGACTGGACCTCAGTGCTTTTCGCCGTGCGGCTGGTGCTCGCGCTGCTCGTCGCCCGCCTCGATCTGGGCGCGCGCGGGGGCGGCCTTCTCGGCCTCGAGGCGCTTCATCTCGGTCTTGCCGAGCTCGACCGTCGAGGTCTTCGCCTTCAGCTGCGCGAGCTTGGGGACGTGACGCGGCGGGACCACGAGGGGGCCCTTCTTGCCGGTCTGGATCTTCTCCTGGAGGAGCATCAGCCCGTCGAAGACGGCCTCGGGGCGCGGCGGACAGCCGGGCACGTAGACGTCGGTCGGGATGATCTTGTCCGTCCCGGGGACGGTCGTGTAGTTGTCGTAGAAGCCGCCGCACGACGCGCACGTGCCGAAGGCGAGCACCCACTTCGGGTCCGCCATCTGCTCGTAGATGCGCTTGAGCGCCGGGGCCTGCCGCTGGCTGATCGTGCCGACCACCCAGAGCAGATCGGCCTGCCGCGGCGAGAAGCGCGGGGCCTCCGCGCCGAAGCGCGCCATGTCGTAGCGCGGGCCCGCGACGCTCATGAACTCCATGCCGCAGCAGGCCGTCACGAACGGGTACTGGAACAGGGAGTACTTCTGCGCCCAGGCGAGCATGTCCTCGAGGCGGGTCGTGACGAACCCGGCGTCGAGGCCTCCGAGCATCTTCTGGCCCTTGCCGGTCACCGTTCCCATTCGAGCGCTCCCTTCCGCCACGCGTAGACGAGCGTGACCACGAGCACCGCGATGAAGAGCACCATCTCCACCAGCCCGAACCAGCCGAGATCGCGGAAGCGAGCGGCCCACGGGTAGAGGAAGACGGCCTCGATGTCGAAGACGACGAAGAGGATCGCGGTGAGATAGAACTTGACGCTGAGCCGCACGTGGCGCGCGCCGTCCGACTCCGAGCCCGACTCGTACGGGATCATCTTCTCGGGGGTCGGGTTCTTGGGACCCAGGACCGTGCTGAGGGTCCACATCAAGACGGGCACGACCACCGCGATGGCCAGCATGATCAGGACCGGCAGATAGACCGGAAGCATGGTGTCGAGGCTCTCCTGCGCGGGCGCCGCGGCCGGGTGGCCGCGGCAACGTATGGGTCACGGAGGGCAGACGGATGATGCCCCGTCCGGACCCTGAATCCGTCCGCGTTGTAGTTCGTCGTCAGAGGGGTGTCAATCACATCCGAAGGCCGAGTTGACCCTGTATTTTCGGGCGTTTCTCGGAAGTCCTAGGGTCAGCCGCGGTGAGGTCTAGCCCCGAATCAAGCGCTTCGCGCTTGCTCCGGGCCTAGCAATTCTAGTCAGGGGCTTTTCGCAAAAGCCCCTCGCTGCGGCGGCAAAGCCGCCTTCGCTTCACCCGAAAACGACGCGCCTGCGGCGCTTCTAGACCCAAATACAGGC